>JACBOA010000002.1:0-10000 GCA_013403005.1 Methanobacteriaceae archaeon
TCCACAACATTAGACACAGTATTAGAAGTCACATTAAACGGACTAGTACTACTATCAACAGTCCCATTATTCAACAACACAGTACCATTAGGCGCAGAAGCATTCACAGTACCATTAATCATAACCCGGAATATATCACCAACACCCATGTATCCGGCTGGGAAAATGGATGTATTTGTAACATTAATTACCAATGGTCCACTGAAACCTGTCCAAACACTCCAAGCTCCCCCATTTACGCTGTATGAGTAGAATCTGGAAAGATAATAACTGGATAATGTATCATCTTTGAGTGTTACATCCCGAGCCACGCTTGGACCTGTGTTAGTTAAAGTTAAAGTATATAGAAGGCTGTTGCCGGCTATTACGATGTTGGTTGGGTTGTTCTCTTTCAATAAGGTTAAAACGGCTGTTTGGGTCACGTTGGTTGATGCTGTGCTATTATTATTGCTTGGGTTAGGATCTGTTGTGTTTGAAGTTACATTAACAGTGTTGTTTAGAATCCCTGCTGGTGCTGAAGCAATGACATTTGCTCTGATGCGAACACTGGTGGAATTTCCAGATATCATATTACCCAGAGTTAAACTCCATGGGCTGGATGTGATGGCAGTCCATGTTCCAAAGTTTAAAGAGTATTCAGGATTAGCTAAGTATGTGAACCATGGTGCGGAGAAAATATCATTCAAGGTGACATTTTCGGCTGTGTCTGGTCCCAGATTGGTAACGGTTATGGTGTAGGTTACTTGTTGTCCTGCATTAACCTGAGTATCTCCATTTTTAATAACTTGAAGGTCTGCCCCTATGATGTGTATCTGGGTGCTGTTGTTAGTAGTGTAGTTTCTTCCACCGCTGGATATGGACGTGTAATTTAGAATGGCAATGTTGGTAATGTTCTGACCTGCCAGGATGATGTTGTTGTCCACTGTGCAGTTGAATAGAATAGTTGAGTAGTCGTCCAAAGCCAGGAATGGACTTTTGAATGTTAGCAGGTTTCCAGCTTGAGTGAAGCTCCAACCAGGACATACCTCTGAGCCTGTGACAAAGGTGATTCCCGTTGGTAATGTATCAGTAATTATTAAGTTATATGCATCGGCTGTGCTGGAGGGGGTGTGAGTTATGAATAAGGTATATGTGAACTGTTCTCCGATATTAAGGTTGGTTTTGCTTGGTGTTTTGGTAATCTGAAGGTTTGGTTCGATTATTTGTATTGTTGCTGTGTCCTGACCTGCATTGACATTATGTCCGGTTATGTTGCGGTAGAATAAGGTTGCAGTGTTGGTCAAATGCTGTCCGTTGTAGTTTCCAGAAATATCCTGCACCAGAACTGTGTAGTTTATGGTTAAATTTCCCTCCTGGGTAACAGTTACATTTCCAAAGTCAATTTCATAGGTATTGCCACCAAGGAATGTTACCACAAACTGGTTAACACTAATTCCTGGTGTAGCTGCATAGGAGAATCCGCTGGGGGCAAGACCAGTTGGTAAAACATCAATGACTCTTAAACCACTGGTAGATCCAACAGGTAGATTGATGTTGATGGATTCCGTGGCAGTTTCACCTATAGTGAGTGTCACGGTTTTTGTTCCATTTACATTTTTGGACACCCTTGGTGGTCGGGTAGTTACAGTGGCATTAGCAGTGGCAGCTATATCATTAACCGCGCCTGCTGGTTGAGTGGGATCTCCTGTTCTTTTACCATTGGTTTCTCCAGGGTTTCCTGGTGTGGCATTATTGGTACCATGATCCCCTGGGAGGGTGGTTCCAGTTGCATTTACAGTGTTATTGATGGTGGAGTTGAAAATGACCCCCGGTTTAACTGTAGCATTGTAAGTAATGTTGAGGTACTGGGTCTGGTTCATCTGGATGATGGTTATATTTAACAGGTTGGCAGTGGAGTAGTTGTTAAATATTATAGCCGGGTCACTGGGGACTATAATCATGTTAAGATAATCAAGGACATAATTAGTCATGGGATCAGTGATTTGGAGATTATAGGCTGGGGCACCATTGGTATTGTTGTTGTTAAGTAATTGTATGGTGAAGGTGACTGTATCTGATACTGTTAAAATAGTGGGGTTTGCTGTTTTTGTGACCGAAATTTGTGGAACAACAACATTTAGGGTCGTGGGACAGATAGCTGTGATGTTTCGACTTTCACCGGTTGCGTTTGTGAAATTCAAGGTTGCGTTGTTGGGTATTTGTGTTCCTGCCTGGTTGGCAGCTATGTTTAGAACTGTGGTGTTGAAGAGAAGAGTGATGGTTCCGTTGCCAAGACCAGGTCCACCTAAGTTGGTCACGTTCCCCAGAGTAAAAGTTAAGGGGGATAAATTGCTGGGATTTATGCTGATGAACTGGTCAACAAACGAACCGAAATCAAAGCCTGTGGCAGTAATACTGCTAGAACTCCTCTTAATTAGAGCTGAACCGGTATTATAACCTAAATTAGACTGTAAAAGGTCAATTAATGATACATTAAGCGTTTTCCCTTCAGGAACTGTGAAGGTAATCTGGTAGGTGACTACTTCCCCTATGAAGACATTAGGAACTTTTGAGTCTGGTTCAGATGTGGCATTTACTGCCTTGCTTATGGATGGGGAAGTAGTGGTAATATTCACTATATTGGAAGTGTTGGTGTAGTTCCGGGTTTCATTGAAACCAGCAGGCATGGATGAATATAATATACTAGCCCAGTTCTGGAAGGTGGAGTTAGTAGGAGCATCCAGATTCACCTGGACACTGAAAACGAAATTCAAAGGCCCAGAACCATTATTAATAACCGTTCCCGGATTAGCCACAATCCTCACCGTACTACCCGGATAAAAAGTAAACCCAACCGGAATAGACACAACACTCACCGTAGTAGAATCAAACAACACAGTATTCAACACATCCGAAATATCCACTTGATACGCAGGAGAAGTACCAATATTATTAACTCTCAACGTCACAGTAACCACATCACCACCATCCACAAGGGAAGGTGTAACCACCTTAGAAATGGTTAATCTGGGCTCCCTCACAGTCACATCCACATTATTGGTTGTCAAAGATCTAGCACTGCCCGTGCTGTTAGTGAAATTCAAAGTACCATTATTTCTAATCACAACACCATTAACATTACCAGAAATATTCAACACCGTAGCATTGAAAATAAGCGTAATAGTACCATTGCGAAGACCAGAAGCTCCACTATAAGTCACATTACCCAAACTGAAAGTTAAAGGAGTGGTAGAACTTGGAACTATGCTAATAAACTGATCAACAAACGAACCGAAATCAAAACCAGTAGCAGTTATACGACTAGAACTCCTCTTAATCAAAGCAGAACCAGCATTATAACTCAAATTAGCAGGTAAAACATCCACTAAAGACACATTCAAAGTTTTACCCTCAGGAACCGTGAAATTCAATTGATAAGTAATCACTTCACCCACAGGAACCGCATTACCAGGCAGACTCTGCGAAGTAGCATTCAAAGATTTACTAATCGCCGGATTAACCGTTGAAATATTCACCACATTAGAAGTGTTAGTATAGTTCCGGGTTTCATTGAAACCAGCAGGCATGGATGAATATAATATACTAGCCCAGTTCTGGAAGGTGGAGTTAGTAGGAGCATCCAGATTCACCTGGACACTGAAAACGAAATTCAAAGGCCCAGAACCATTATTAATAACCGTTCCCGGATTAGCCACAATCCTCACCGTACTACCCGGATAAAAAGTAAACCCAACCGGAATAGACACAACACTCACCGTAGTAGAATCAAACAACACAGTATTCAACACATCCGAAATATCCACTTGATACGCAGGAGAAGTACCAATATTATTAACTCTCAACGTCACAGTAACCACATCACCACCATCCACAAGGGAAGGTGTAACCACCTTAGAAACGGTTAATCTGGGCTCCACAATGGTGGTATTAACCCATGCAGTAAATGGTGGTCTGGTGTTTTCAGTCCAGTTAAGGGCTACTGTGTTGTTCTTGTTGGCTCCATTGAAGTTGATAGATTGGTTGAGAACTGTGGCATTGAATAATAGGTAAAATGTGTTATTGCTTATAGTACTATTTGTTAATCCGTTGAAGAGGAATGTGACGTTCTGCCCGATAACAGAAACTAATGGAGGAGTTGGTAATGTTCCACTGAAACTTGAAGTGTCAACCCAGTATTCGCCACTTCTATAACTAAATCCTGCAGGTAATGTATCAGTTATAGTTAAGTTAGTTTTTAAACCCTGAGGAAGGGTTACTTGAATTTTATAAGTAACTACTTCTCCTATAGTGAGTAATCCACTGTTCCCATGGATGGTGGAAGTTTCCACAGTTTTGTTTATTTTTGGATCTCCTGTTCTGACCACTCCCCAACCACTATCAGTGTAATTACGGCTGTTGGGATCTGGAACACCACCCACCCATGGCAAGGACCAGTAAGTTGCATTGACAGTATTGTTATAGCTCGGTCCGATAAAGGGCGTGGTTAAAGCTGTGATGTTGAATATAAAGTTTAAGGATTGTCCTTGGGATATGTTACCTCCAGTATAAGTTAAAAGATAAGTTGCAGGGTTGTAGTTGAATGAGAATCCACTTGGGGTGAATACCTCCACTACACTACTCAAATCAAATATTTGACCTGCTCCTGCAAGTGAATCAGTTATGATTACATTATAAGCGGTTGATCTGGCATTGATACGGGTATTATTAACTTGTATAGTTACGGTGGTTGTTTGTCCACCTTCAATGGTGCTGGGGTTGAAAATTTTATTAACTGTTAGCCAGGGTTCAATAATGGTAACTCTTTCTGTATCAGTCAGGGGAGTGTGACCTGGATTGTTCCAGTCAAGGGTTGCAGTGTTATCTCGGTTCCTGCTAGTGGTGTGTGGCGGGTTGGCGGTGTTGTTGTTGGCCATCCGAACCGTTAGGTTAATATAAAAGGTGCGGTTGGTTCCATTGGTAATGTTAGTGGTTCCATTAAAGGCAAATGTTAGAATTTGACCATTCTGATAAAAATTCATGGCAGGTAAGGATATGGAAGGATTGAAAGTGGGAGGGGTGTGACTGACATATACCAAGCCATTGGGCAAGGTGTCCCTGATGAATAAATCCTGTATTTGTCCAGCAGGCAGAGTTATACTGAATCTAAATGTGCCAGTTTCACCTATTGTCAAATTACTGCCCGTGCTTGGCCCTGATACTGATCCTAAATAATCTTTAGAGAAGGTGGGGGATGCTGTTCTCACCGAAGCATTGTCCGAAAATTTGGACTGATCTATTGCCGGACTTCCCACAAAATTGGGGCTTTCGGGTGGGGGTAAAGCAGTAAATTTGGTAATGTTGACGGTGTTGTTAATATATTGTAGGGGATAAACAGTTCCATTCAAAGTGGCATTGTAGGTTATGAGTATGGTGTTATTGGTACTGTTTACTGGATAAATTGGATACAGTGTGCTGAAGTTCAAACCACCGGTGGTGAAGATGTCCATTAGATTTAAACCAGTAATTGCAACCCCATCAACATATCTGGCTGCAATGGTAATGTTAGATATAAATCCTGGATTTGAGATCAGTAGATCGTCTTGCACAGCTACATTGTAAGCTATTCCATGCCCAGTGTTTGTAATGGCAACTGTGTAGGTAACCACATCACCAGCCTGCAGGTTGTTGGTAGGGGTGGCATTTTTCTCAATAGCCAGCATGGGTTCGTTGATTCGGAACTTGATTATAATATTTTGAGAGTCTTGCTCCTGGAAAGTGTTGTTGTAATGAACATTCAGCCAGTTAGTCAGGTATAGACCATCAGCAAAAGGATCTCCAGTAGCTGTAACTGTGAACCATATTTGAGCCAGACTGTAGGGTTGAGTAGCATTAAATATGTTACAATATCGGAAGTTAAGAGTGTTTTGTGCAGTATCTATAACTAAGGTTGGAGTTACTCCACTATTTACAGTTAATGTGTCATTAACCCCTAGTTTCCATCTTCCAGGGAGTGGGGGTGTGTTTATTGTGTCAGGAGTGAGATTTGTGAATTCGCTGGCCCTGAATAGTGGAATTGGAAGATAATCTGTCAGACAGAAGGCCTCCAAGTTGGTTGTTGGTACATATACTTCTAATGAAAATGTTACCTTATCACCGGGTTGTAATTGGATGTTATTGGGGTCAGGGTTATATTGTATTACCCCATTTCTTTCAATGGCGTATACTTTTTTAGTGGAAGTGGGAGTCACTATCCTCACTTCAGAACCACTTGATTCAGTGACCTGTTGAGATGGATTGTTTACCAGGTTGGCAGAAATATCCACCCGATTATTAATGGGATCATTTGAAACTATCTCCGGATTGGCATGAGGGGGATTTACGTAAGTGGTATTAATTCTACTCCAAAAGGTTACATAACCTCTTGTTGCACCATAATTGGTTCCAGTGTAATTACCGCCCTGTAATATTCCAAGATATCCGTGGTCAATTAATAACTGACTGATGTTGAAAGTTATGTAACTAATTCCTGTACTGGGATTGTAAACTAGGTTGAATTGGTAGGGGTTGCTTAGGTTGAAGTTGAAGTCTAACCATCCTGAGCTAGGTCCAAAACCTGGGGGTAGATGTACTCGAAGAGTTGGGTTGCGGTTTTGTCCTTCTACTACTCCGCTGATAAATGACTGACCATCACCGAGGGTGTCGAGTATCACCACATTCTGCAGGGAGAAATAATCAGATACTTGGAAATCAAGAGTGTATCGTATGATGTCACCTGGTTTTGGGCTTACACTACCTACTGGTACTGGTTCAACTTGAGAAGACTTTTGTATGGCAAGTGAACGTAAAGTGAGGGTGTAGTTATCTGCATCGGAAACTATTATGGATTGATAAGTTCCCGTAACATTAGCATTGTTGGTAGCATTGGTGGAAGCTCCAGTATTAGGGTTTAAAACTGGATTTCCATATATGTCTGTTTTGTTGGCATATGCTTTGTAAGTTATTATTTTGGGAGTGTTTAACTTTCCAGTTAGATTTCCTAGGTATACGGACAACCAGTGCTCTGCATTGGTAGGGTAATGAGTGACCGTGGCACCTGAGGGTGGAGTAACCTCAACAAACTCCATATTATATGGCAGGTCATCTCTTACTACCACATCATTGACTGTTCGTCCTCTAGCCACATCAACTGTCAAAGTGTAAGTTCTAAGATAATTGTAACCTGTTGCTGTCTCAGATTCCTCGGCGTTACATTCTTTTGTAATACTTATAACTGTAGGTATTACTTGCCCAGTTGAAGCATTTCCTCTTATAGGGGTGATTCCTGTTTCATTGGCACCAAACCTGAATACTGGGTAACCTGTAATGTTTAGTGGGACTCCCAGGGTTGCGTTACCCAGGAGTAATGCATTTATGTTTATGATGGCTGCAGGTTGACCTTTAGTATAACTACCCAGAGGATACTCCAATATATAGAGACGATATCCAGCAGGACCAGTTACGTTAAGTTTGGAAAGAGGATCCACCAATGGGCCGGTGGTAAAGTTACCCACATATATTACGTTAACAGGCACTGTAAGAAAAGTTACCGCACTAGGATTAAATTCTATCTCAGGCGGCATTATAAGTTGTATTATGGGCCCAAATCCGGTTTCGTTACCCACGTTATCAAAAGTAAGGGTGAAATCGAATGTTTCGTTTAAAAATTGTTCTCCCGGAGTGCTAATGGCTAGTGTAGGTTCTGGTCCGAGCTGGAAATTTATCCAAGCATATAAATTGTGATCCAGTGAATTTGTGTTTGCTTCAAGTGTCACAAGTTTACTTAGAGTCATGTGCCCCGGGTGACTGGCAGTAACATAAAAAGTACGATCATTGCTCAGGAAGGCAAATTGAAAAAATCCATTAGAATCAGTGATGGTTCTAGCCAGTTCAGTTCCATCCATGGAATTCAAAACAAGATTAACTCCGGGGAATGAGCTTCCATTGTTGCATCTGGTAACTATACCATTAATTATGGATTCTTGAACTTGTGAGGTTGGATAAAGGGAAGATGTTGGAGAATTTTGAAGGTCTTGGGCATGATCAGAATCATTCATAGAATTAGAAAAAGAAGATTCAGTAGAAATATTATTATCAGCTAAATTTTCTAAGGCGGAATTATTATCCGTTATGTAGTTCGAACTTTCATCAATGTTTTCAGTTGCTGAAACTGCGCCCAAAGCAAAAAAAACAGTTAAAGCAAAAATAGTTATTAATATTATTTTGTTTTTATCCCAAGACCCCAACATGCAACTCTCTCCCAGAGTATATGATTTGATAAATATATTCAAATTTGATAAATATATTCAAATTTGATAAATATATTCAAATTTGTTCCAAGTTTACAATTTTGATTATTAATTGTTTCTAAACAGCATTGTATATACTTTTTTCTATGAAATCTAATCAATTAAAAAAAACTTTTTATATAGGCTTTAATTCAATTTTTATCTTCAAAAATTGAGATTTTTATGAAAATCATAAATTAGTCGGGAAATTTATTGAATCAACCAAATTCATTATTTCTACTAATAAAATATTATATATAATAATATACTGAAAGTTTTTAAAGAAATATAATTAGAAAAATCTAAAAATTATTCGAGTGAAAAAAATGTGCGAATCAACTGTTTATGATAATAAAGGGATTAAACTGATGGATGATGTTATACATATCAAAGTTTATGGGGATAGAATCGAGATGGTGGACATTTTGAACCAGGGAATGACCGTAGAAGGTCAAATAGTTGAATTAGATCTTGAGAAACATAGTATATTCATAGAAGTGGATGAAAAAGGACTGGTAAAATAGTATCATCCTAAAACTTTTTTAATGATACAAAAAGACATTTTAAGATATTATAAACCTTCATTAGATATGCTAAGATTTTTTTATGAATTATATTTAATCAAATCTATTTTTTATAAAATTTTACGAAATAGAAGATTAGAATTTTGGATTAGAATTTTGAAAATAAATTTTTAATAACCTAAAAATCCAATAAAAAACTAAAAAACTAAAAAAATAAAGAAATGAGGTGGAATATTCCACCAAACTTGTTTTGTCTTATTTTTTTGGGACTGATGGCCTATTTCAGGGACAATGCATCATGTGGACAGGCAGGTATGCACTGGTCACATAGTATACAGAATCCTTTAAGTGGCACCTTATCTTCGGTGAGTTTCAGCATGTTGTATGGGCACACATCCACACAGTCACCGCACTCGGTACACTTATCAGGACTGTACTGAATCCGGTTCCGTTTTACAACTTCACCGTCAATAACTTTGTCCATTTCCACCAGACTTAATGCATCATTGGGACAGGCTACAGTGCATGCTCCACATCGAGTACACATGGCGAATGATGGTTCTCCACCGACTTCTTCGTCTCCTGGAACTTGGAATCCGGTTTTTGTAACCACCCTCATGGCATCATTGGGGCAGATTCGAGCACATGCTCCAACGAATTCGCATTTGGATTCGTCCCATACTAATCCTGACTCTGATGCAGGTTTGGATGGTCCTAATTCGACGTCCAGGTCGATGGCATCCACTGGACACATGTTTTCACACAGTCCACAGTAGGTACATATTTCAGGTAGTTCCACAGTTAGCGAAGAGGCTTTGGGGACTATGAAGTCTCCAGGACAAGCTTCTACACAAACGTTACAACCGATGCATGTTTCTGTGTCCAATTCGAACTTTTTGAGTTCTTTGGTACGTTTTTCTGGTTTTTTGCCTGATATGAACACTGCGTTCCATGGGCAGGTCTGTGAACAGACTCCACATTTGATACAAGTGTCCTCATCAATGGTTATGCTTTCCCCATATTCAGGGAGTGTGATGGCATCCACTGGACATTCGTCCACACACATGCCACAACCTACGCAGTCCACGATGTAGATCGGACCAGTGATGTCCAGGTCCAGTTTTTTGGGTTCTTTTACTCCTTCAACTCCTATGACCTCTACCGGGCATATAT
>JACBOA010000002.1:15000-187053 GCA_013403005.1 Methanobacteriaceae archaeon
CCCATACAAGCCTGTATGTTCATTGGAGATGAGAGATTAGCTCAAAAAGCACATAATATCGTTATTGCCGAAGAAGGATCGGAAATACACATGATAACTGGTTGTGCCACGGGAACTGATGTTTCATCAGCACTCCACATAGGTGTTTCTGAGTTTTACATCAAAAAAGATGCGAAAATATCCTACACCATGGTACATAACTGGGGAGAACAAGTGGAGGTCCGTCCCAGGACAGCTATTATTCTGGATGACAATGCCACCTACATAAATAATTACATACTCACCAGCCCGGTTAGAACCATACAATCCTATCCCACCGCCTACTGCAGGGGTGAAAATTCTAAGGTAGTATTCCAGTCCATACTGGGAGGTCAGAAAGATTCTATCCTTGATCTGGGTTCCCGAGTTATCCTGGAAGGTAAAGGTTCCAGTGCAGAGATGGTATCCCGGGCAGTGTCCAAAGACCAGTCACAAATCTTCTCAAGGGGACATTTAGCAGGGAAGACCCAAAATGTCAAAGGACACCTGGAATGCCATGGTCTGGTCTTATCAGATGATTCCATGATTTACGCCGTACCAGAACTGGAAGGTAGTGCCACTGAACTGGAAATGTCCCACGAAGCAGCAGTTGGTAAAATTGCAGAGGAAGAAGTTCTTTACCTCACATCTCGAGGTTTAACTGAGGAAGAAGCCGCATCCATGATTGTCAGAGGATTTTTAAGCATGGATATCACTGGTTTGCCACCAGAACTTGCTGCTGAAACCAAACGCATGCTCGACCAGAGTTTAAAAGGAATGTAAACAAATTTACAGTTTAATTCTCTTTTTTCTTATTATATTTTTGTTTTTGTTAAAGGGTTTCTTAATGGGTTTTTTCAATAATTATTTTGACTGCTGAAAATACCCTATTTTTTGTTTTAAAGGCCTATTTTCAATTTATATTTTTTTGATTTCAAATTACTGGAGGGGTCATCTGAAAATAACATACATGAAAGAGAAATGAAATAAGAAATGAAAATTATTAATGAATTATTTTTCCAATAAATAGAGAATTTATTCAGTTAAGAGAATATTATTTATTTAAATCAATTTAAAAGGAGTCTATCTTATCTATTGGATAAAAAAGTATTTATTTACTGGTAACTTGAAAAGGGTGATGGGTTTTTATTCAGAAATGATTATGAATTCACCCACCTTTTCCACTTTGCCAAATGGCACCAGTAAGGTGTCACCTTTCTGTTTAGAGCCTTTAACTGCTACTGTTCTCCCTTTATCGACTTTAATAACCACGTCAGTTATTTTTCCAGTTCTATCATTTATTATAAGTTCTTCAAGCTCGCCTAAGATTCGAGCGTTGTTTGTTGCGACTTGATAACCCTTAATTTCACTCCAAACCTTTTCTTCCCCTTTAATGAGTTTCCTTTCTTCTTTCTCAACCATAACCTCACCTTCCGGAGTTTCCCCCTAGTTTCTCTAGGCATATTATGTCCTCGGGGCTATTAATATTTAATGCCAGTTCTATTTTGTCGAGGACTAGAATTTCTTCATCTTGTTCTGTATTCTTCCCCCTTAATATATTTAATCCAGATGGAACCAGATTTCCCAGCACCAAACTGGGCTGGAGACCATGTTCACTGAAGATCTCCACCGATACCATTACTGACATGGCAGGTTTAGATGATCTCTGGTACTCATTTAAAACCCGGTCAATGATATCACTAGTTATGAGGGGAAGGTCTGAAGTGATGGTAAGAATCACTTCGTCCTTTAAATCATCCCTGGAAAGCAAAAAAGAGAGGTCTTCTACGTAACCTTCACCAGGAGTTTCAAGTAAATCAAAACCCAGGTTTTTAACATGGCGGGCTGTTTTAGGAGTATTAGGAGTTGTTGCCACCAATATCTTCCTGACCTGAGTCGAATTTTGTAATGCTTCCAATACGTATTCAATAAGAGGTTTTCCATTAATCATGGTAAGGGGTTTTTCCCCTAAAGATTTCATTCTTCTACCCTTTCCACCAGCCATGACCACAGCCAATACCATATAAAAACCTATCTTTGATTATTTTAAACATTTAATGGTGAACTATGAATTTAAAGATTTTCATTAATCAATTGAGCATAACTTATGATCTTTATCATTAATTTAATTTATCAGCCTATTTTTTATTTTTCCCCCATTAGTAGTTAGTTAAATTTTCAATAGAAGTTATATGATGGTTAAAATGGGAGAAATTAAAAAAAAGGAATTAAACTAAAAAATATGTTAGTAGCGGCTTTAAGAAAAATTTTCATAGATAATGCTGCCTAAAAAAAGGAAGGAGAATCTATTTTGATGTGAAAGTTTCTTTGGATTTAAAAAACTTTTTTTAACAACTATTTGCAACCTCTTTCACAGCAGTGATAGAATTAATTGTTTTTTTATTTTTATTATCAAAAATTATTTTTATTTTTTTAGTTTTTATTTTTTAAATAAAGGGTTCATATTCCAAATAATTGGAGAAGGGGAAACATGTGAAAATTCTACTTTGAAGTTCCCCTAGTACCTATTTCTTTCTTTTTTTCATGTGTTTTGAAACCAAAAAGAACCCTGAACATGTTTTTGAAGGGTTTCCAGTATAGGTGGATGTGAATAATGGTTCCAATAACCATTAGAATTGATAATTCAACATGCCAGAAGATTACCGATGGGTTTAATGCGGTCTTAATACCCAAGTTTATTAGTAATATTAATAAAACTCCGGTAATTCCGGTTCCCAGATATCCTGCCGTGACCAGAAGGTTCCATATTCTGCGATGTTTTCTTTGATCCAATATTCCTTTACTAAATAAGTAATAGGTAAATAAATAAGCTCCAATCAGTAAGATGCTGACTGGGAGCAGGAAATAATGCGTGCCATCACTGGGGATAGTGCCACTATCAACACCAGACCCTGGGTCTGCTATTGCGCTGGTATTTCCATCATGAGATGTGTTAAACTCATGGGATGATACTCCACTTGACTGGTCAGCCTGATCTTGAGTTGCAGTAGCTGCTTTAGAGCTACTGGTACTGGTAGAGGTACTAGTATCCGGATCATATGAAGAGGAAGATGATGCTGTTTCTGTGTTGGAACTGGTGCGAGAGGATGAAGACTGAGATAAATCACATATCCCATCCCCAGAATCTGTGAAACGTCCACACTGCCCTGGATAACTGCAGCTCAGTCCATAGGGACAGCTCGCACCGCAAGCTCCAGACATGGTAGTCAAGGTAATGAGGGGAACTGATGAAAGTACGGCTAACAATTTTTCCTTTAAGCTCATGACTGAGACCTCCTTTTAGCAGGAATGAACATTGTTCTTGAAGACTTCCAGTAAGTGTGGAAGTGGAAAATGGTGACCAGTGCCAGAGTCACTCCTAATTCAACATGCCAGTATAATAGAGGTTGGCTTATAGGTAGTGAAACTCCCAGCTCCAGCATTACCAGGAGGGTGAAACCTGCTCCTGCAGATATTAGGAAAGCAAGTCCTATGATCATATTCCATAGGTTAATATGAATTGCTTTTTTTATCATATTTAGTCTGTAAAGTGCGTAAGTAAATAAATAACCCACTATAAAGGGCATAGCCGGTAATATCATGTCATAAACCATTTTAAAATCACTCTCTTATTTTTTTTTGATCATCTGAATCATTTTTAGAAAATACAGGATATTAGATATTAATTATAGAGTATAATGCGAACAGTTTGAATTGAATACGAACAGTTCGATCCAAGGCCTTTTGTTGCTTTAATCACTAAATTAAGCCTTTATTTAAAAATACTTTTTCCAAGTTTACACCCAATTCTTTACCAGATGTGATTCAAGTAGAACTACTCGAAAAAATTTTTCTTCGAAGATTCAATCTGCCTCCAGTTGTTCAAATATGGAAAATGCATAAAATATGTGCTTGAATCACGAAATACGAAAATTTATTGTGTTAAAAATAATAAGGGGACCAGCTCTCTATTGGTAATAAAAAGTAAAAAAAACACATATACCTAATGATTCCGGTTGGTGAAAATAATATGCTTAGATTAATTAGAATGCATAAGTAGATGATGTTGAAATATCAACTATATTGCTCCATTAGTGGATTTTTACTCCTTGGTTACGCCAATCAGCACTGAAAGAGCGAAGAATTCTATGATGTTTAAGAAAAATATGGGGGTGCCCATTCCAGGGCCTTTGAAACCTTCCAGTGTTAATAGAAATCCTGTGAAAAGGGCATTCTGCAGTAGGAGGAGTAGGGCGAATGCTACCAGCCCAAAGGTGAACTGAGATTTGAATTGTCTGTAACTGCCTATATACATGTATAGTAAAACTAGTAATAAGCAGATGTTGGCGATTCCTAAAAAGATGTCGATGGTGATTAATTGGGAGTTTTCAAATCCAAATCCACCCATTCCAGTCCCATTACCCCCACCCATTCCATTGCCACTTCCTCCGTGATATCCAGGGCCTCCACCCTCGCCTGCTCCTCCTACTTGCATTTATATTCACTCTCCGTTAAAATAACTAAGTATTATTGAAATTTATTTTTTATATGCTTTTTTAGTTTATGGCTCCATTTTACTAAGAATATCTAAGAAGATGGGGTAATTCTCTTCCATACGATTTGATAAAAAGTACATTGCCCCGTATTTTTTCTCACCAGTGGAATTGAAAATTATATCATGATCTTCCAAGACTTTAATATGATGTTTTATGGTTTTATAATCCAGATCAAGCTCTTTAGAAAGCTGGTTGATATTGTATGGCCTATCATGAAGGGTTTTGATTATTCTGGCCCTGTTGACCCCCCCTTTACTACCAGCAATCAAATACCATAAAATTCTTTTCATGATGATCACAAATCTCTGTGAGATATATATTATGATTATAATTCCTAAAATATTTTTTAATTAATAAAATTCTTTAATAAAATTCCCAAAAAATCTGGATCTATAGACTTATTTAGGATACTTTCCAGGAAAAACTTAGAAAGATTATTTCTTCTGTAACTTCATTCTGGGTCCCAGTATGCATGGACCCCCCTGCCTACCACCAAGGGGTATGTGAGGTGTTCCCATGGAATTCATGCATCGGGCCATGACCGCCGAACCAAGAGCTAGAGCATCGGAGACAAACAGAACATCTTCAAAGTAATCTTTGGCAAATTCTAAAATGATTTTTGGTTTTTCACCAGTGATTCCTGCTCTGCCAGTTACTCCTAAGATAGATCCCTCCACAATAACTCCTTCATCAGAAGCTTCTAAAATGAGTCGTTTAACCACCATGGCACTGACATGATCCAGGGTAGCAAATAAGGTGTGAATATCAGTTGATTCAATAATTTCATGACCTAATTTAGTGAGTTCCGGGATTTCATCTCCATTTTTACCTACATCACAGCCAATAAGTGTTGTTCCTGCACTGTAAGCAGCTTGAGGATCCACTGGAACTGTTCCGAAACGTTCCCTACCTTCAGGAACTTTCCTGATATCTACATGTTCATGCGCCCGGGCTGCGAATTCTTCAGCTGCTTTCCAGTCGGCTTTTTTTAGGATTTCTTTATTGTAAATATCCAGGGCCGCACCACCCCTTTTATCCACCTTTTCAGTTCCACGAATTATAGCATCGGAAATGGCTCCAGCCAGCCCACAGAAATTTCCAATGGTTCTGGCATAGGGTTCATCATTGTTAACTATCCTACCAGCCAGCGTAGTTCCGAAATCCATTGAAACACAGGGGTTTCTATAATCTACTTCAGTCCACTTGGCGCCTGCTTTTATACCTGCAGTTACAAGTTCACCTTCCATTTCATTAGCCACTACTGCTCTTCCTGTGGGGGGAATTACACTTACCACTGCCCCGTCGAACATGACTTTATCCAGTAGGGTGAATTCCTGTAATGGTTTGGGTAAGCTGTCCTTGGAAATTGAGGGAGACATTTTACTGGGGGGTATTCCTGCCTCCAGGCAACCATCAGCCAGTGCAATGATAAGCTCACCCACTTCTTTAGGAGAGGCGAAACCTGCAGTGACCCCGGTTGAACGTACTACAAAGTCCAGATCGTCATCTATATTTATCTGGGAACGCTTCACAGATTCTAAAATGGTATCCCTGACCATTTCTGATACTGATTCTTTGGTGAGTTCCACGTGCCACACTGTCTCTCCAAAGACTTTTTCACCCTTTTTAGGTGGTCGGATGTCCCGGGTCATCTTCACAGTTTTATCCAAGAGATAGGTTCGACTGGTGTTGAGGTTGGTGGCTGTTAAAATACATTTGGTGGTGGTGTTTCCCAGTTCTACTGATGCCACAATATAATATTCATCAGGACGCAAATTAGCCCCGTAACCTCTGCCCACAGTTTTACGGGTAAATGGTGCCATTTTGGCATCTTCAATGGTAATGTATCTGCTCTTTGCAATGACAGGTTTTGGGCCTAAACCTAATAGTTTTTTGAGTAGTGACAAATTGATACCCCCAGATTCATAATATTTCCAAAATTAATTTATCTAAAATGAATATAAACATTGCGAATTGATTATGAGAATAAATTTTTTAAAAATATTATCGCAGATGTAAAAGGTCTAGATATAATACTGAAAAATTTAGTGAATAAAAAAAAAATAAGGATTTAGAAGAAGAAAATTTAAAGCTTATTGCTTAGTTAATTGGTTCTAACCAGGAGTATGGTGCAGGGGGCTGAGTGAACCACCTTTTCAGATACACTGCCCAGTAAACGTTTATCCACTAGGTTCTTTCCAGTTCCCAGTACTATTAAGTCAACATCTTCTTCTTCTGCTAATTTTACGATCTCATCTGCCGGGCTACCTTCACGCATTACTCCCCTAAAAGTTACCATATAATGTTTGGGGGACTGGAATGCTTGCTTTAAGCTGTCTAAAATCTCCTTTCCACGAGCTCTTAACTCAGCAGCCATCATTTCTTTTACTTTTTTAGGTGTTAAAAAGGGTACGGATGTTTCCACTACATAGACTCCTATTACTTCTGTTTCCCTTTCCTGTATGATATCCAAGGTATAGTCAATTATCTCGTCCATGTATTCGCCCATGGTGGCTACTAATATCTTTTCGTACATTCTAATCACCCATTAACCAAATATGAATATTCTGATTACAGCGTAAGCTATGTATGTTAATAATAATATTATGCCTCCGGTTCTATTTAATTTGCCTTTTCCCATTTTTATGAGTGCCATCAGTAAGATGGTTATCACGATCATAACCGGAGCATCGAAGATCAGGGAAGTTCTATCTACAGGCACACTTAGAAACAGTGCAGGAACTCCAATTCCTATTAATATGTTGAAGGTGTTACTTCCCAGTACAGTTCCTATGGATAGATCATGCAGTCCTTTCATGGCAGAGGTTAGAGTGACCACCAGTTCGGGTATACTGGTACCCACAGCCAATACAAAGAGCCCCATTATCATATCAGGTATGCTGAATATGTTTCCCAGTTCATTAGCACTGTAAACCAGAAGTCTGCAACCAATAATTAATCCTGCTAAACCAATAAGAACATAAATCACAGATTTTTTGCTAATTTTCTTTTTAGATTCCTCTTCAGATTCTTTTAGACTAGAAACTTTTTCAGTTTGAGCTTTTTGTATTTCTAATTTATCTTCATCTGTTTCTTCTGGCTCTTCCTCATCTTTTAGGGCATTTTCATCATTATGTTTCTTTTGTGCTTTGATTAAAATCCATAAATAAAAACAGTATGCTATGACCATTACTAATGCTGCAGGCCAATTTATATCTCCAAATATCATAAAAAATAGGAGAATTAAACCTGTGCCCAGCATCATCATCCAATCTCTGGTTAAGCCATCTTTACTGGTACGGATTAATCCAGCTACAGTGGCAGATATGCCTAGAATACCAGCTATGTTCCAAATATTGGAACCGATTACTGTTCCCACTCCCAGATCTGCACTGCCGGTCAATGTGGCTATCATTGCTGATCCAAATTCAGGAAGGGAGGTACCAATAGCAGAAGCAGTGACTCCTAAAATTATCTGAGATATACCTAAAGCTCCACCTATTTCCACTATATGATCAACAAATACGTCGGCTGATTTTATTACTATTATCAATGAAATTACCAGCAATCCTATGAGAGCTATTATTATAAACAAATTATCACCGGAATAGGGTTTCCGTTTTCCACCATATATATTTTGTGTTAATCAATTCTTCCTTAAATATAAAGATACTGAACTAGAATCTGATTAAAACACAATAAAAGTGGTAACCCATCATATATAAAAGTTTTTAATTTTAGTATTTTAGATGGAGATAGCATTTAAAAACGTGAATTGTGAAATGAGGTTAGATTTAATTCTAATATAATGAGTTGATGCTTAGTAATTTGAGAATGGAGAATTAATTTCTAAGAAAAATTAAAAAAAAATAGGTTTTATAGGCGTTATACACCTATAAAAGTTTGTTTATTGGATGTACTTCGTCTGGTTCTGTTCCTATATCTTTGGCTGCTTCAGCAATGAAGATATCAGCCATACCACAAGCAGGGAATGCCATTTTTGAGTTTTCTATAGGACCGAAAAGTACGAAGTCTCCTCCAACAGATTGCTGGATGAGGTTGGATCCTACGTCACAAACAGGCCATGCTTCTGGGTGGTCTTTTTTGTATCCTCGTAGCCAGTCCCATGCGGATGGTACGTTGTGAATACCACTTCCTACAGGGTATCCCCATTTGCTTTTAACAGCGTAGGATGTTCTGAGAGCTGGTCCTGCACCCTGTCCTAATGGAGTGATAGCCACATCCATGAATGGTTTGGTGATTCCACATTCTTCAGCCATTTGCAGAAGTCCTTTGTCCAGTACACTTCCACCGTTTTCCCAGATGTTGATTTTACCTTCAACACCTGCTTCCATGGGGTTGAAACCGAGAACTATGGATGCTGAGATATCAGTATCAGCAACAGCTTGCAATTCGTCAGCTTCAGAAGACATGTTAATGGAGTTGTAGATTGCTCTTTCGGCAAGCCCCACTTCATCTGCGTACTTAGCTCCATCCATTTTGGCTTCTGCTGAAGTTGAATCAATCATGAATGGCGCTTCAGTAACTTCTCCCACGAATTCTAAGTATTTAACCATTGCTTCGGGTGTTGCACCGAAGGTCTGGACAATACATGGGTTTCCAGTCACGTCCTGCATTTCTTCCATTGTTTTTATCAGGGCTTCGGCTTTGTCTTTGTCGAAGACTCCTGCTTTTTCATCACTTATAATGCTGTGTCCACCATAAAATATGGTTCCAGCTAAAACTGTGGGGTATTCGCCTGGTTGTCCACCTACTTTGACACCGGCCACATCTAAAACCACTTGTTCTTTGTCAAACCTTATCATACGTAAACCTCCTTGAATTAGACTCCTCCAAAGGTGGATAGGATCGCTCCTACCTTAACCACTTTGAATGCCACAAACAGGATTATTAGTCCTATAATTATTCCATACAAAATACCAATATCCCTGCCTACTTGTTGACCTACACGCTGGTTGATTTCACCCCATGTGAATTCAACCTTTTCATCCATTTCGTCTAATCTTTCATTAGCTTTGTTAAATTCTTCTGAAGGGACTATAACTGTTGGTATTCCTGCTTTTTCTTCTTCAGCCATGATTAAGCCCCCCTACTGGTCATTACTACATATAAGACTGGGAGACCGACGAGAAGAGCTGCCAGTATGAAGCCCAGTGCCATACCATAAATTCTGGTGGCTACGAGCCCGGAGAACAGTCTCTGATCTCGGCCTATCAGTTGGGTTCGGTATTTAACATCTGCTGCTACTTTTCTTATGCCTCGAATATTAGGTTTGTTTGATATTAACATCTAAAAAACCCCCATTATTTCAAGAGCAGAATGGTTCCCAGTGTCAGGATGAAGGCTAGGCCTATCATTATTCCCTGGACTTTTCCTGCGTACATTCCTGCGGCCATCCTGTTAAGACCACCAATGGATTTCACCTGGGTCTGGATGTTGCGCATTCTTGCCTCGATTAGAGCGGTTTCAGGAGCGACTGGTGGTATTTCTTCACCTTCTTCTTCTTCGCCACCGCCTTCTTCCACTTTAATAACCATTGCTTCTTCTTCGAAAGCTCCTGGATCTTTGTCAATGCATTCTTTGACTTTGGACTGTATGGTAGCAGCGTCCTCTACGTCAATTATGCTTACAATTTCCATTTGCTGTTGGAATCTTTCGATTCCTTCATCGGGTATGTTTTCTATGAAAGGTATGGCTCCAGTTGCATCTATGATCTTCCTCTTTTCAGGGTCGACACCATTGGCGTGGAGCGCCTCAATACTTTGACCAGTAATGTGTCCCTGCACTTCAGATCCAGTGAGGATCAAGAAACGGATGTTGGGGTTGGAGATGAGGTTTGCGATCATCTTTTCGATCCCTAAATTCTCAGTTTTGCAGGGTCCGGCAATAGCGGCTCCAGCATCCACTGGAATCTGTTCAATGTGAGAAGCCAGTGTAGTGGCTGCAACAGGGCTTTCTGGGTCGCCTACTACATAGTCCCCATTGATTACAGGCCATCCTTCTGCTGGTGCTTTCTTTTCAGCCAACTTTAACACCTCCTATAACAATATGGCCAGTAGTAACACTAATCCCAGAATGAATCCATAAACCATGTTGGTTAAGGTACCGGATAACAGGTAGGTTCCTTCCCTTCCAGGGTAGGAACCCTCAGACACGGTAGTTGGATCCAGGGCTGTGTATAAATCTTCTACTGCAACCTCTAATTCGTTTAATTGTTCGTTAACTCCATCCATTGATACGATAACTGCGCCACCTACAGCTGCGCCCACCATACCAGTGGAAGGGTCGATGGTCAGGTTCATTTCAGGAACGACTTTGACGAGTGGTAATATTTCCATTTTTATTCCTCCTAGTGTTCCTCCTCTTTAGGCCACCATCCAGACCAGGCCACAGATGCTGCGTCGTCTTTGGATGCTTGTAAGAACATTCTTATGGATATGAACCAGGCTAAAGCACCAATGATGGCTACAACCCACCATGCTCTGGATGATCCGATTCCTAAAAGGCCTACTATGGCCATGGATATGAATCCTGTGGATGCTGCCAGTTTCAGTGTTCTGACTCTGTCTTCCTGTGGTCCTAAACAGGCGTTGAATGGGTGTTGGATGGCCATGGTGTTCAAGATGAAGATTAGTCCAATGAATCCCGTGGCAACTACTGATTTTACTATGGGTGCCATGGCGTAACTTCCGGCAATGGCTGCTGAGAATCCCAGCACAGATATGGCAGCTGCACCACAAAGTTCCATGGTACCAGTTACCAGGACTGGAATTTTCATTCCTATGATCTTTTTACCTATTATGGCTATTACTCCACCCAATATCACAGCCAAGACCACACCTAATAGTGGTGCTATCATGGTGTATGCTGGTCCTATCATTAGGCCACCAGCCAGACCAGCCAGGGCGCCTATGATACCAACTGCCAGGGACATGTATCCTATGGAAGGTACACCAGTACCTAAACCGTAGCTGGCTACTCGGGCAATAGCATCTGCACCCCATATAATGGCACAAACAGCACCTAATGATGCTAGTAATGGTCCCAGTACAGGGTTTATTGGAGTTAGGTATATGCCTACGAGTCCGCCTATAATTCCAATACCAGCGGTCATTTTTGGATCCACAGCGGATTCACCGCCTCCTCCTGCTGCTACTGACATTAGAAGACACCTCCTTTAAGTAGTAATACTCCTATTAGTCCGGTTACTATGGATGCTATGAAACATGCCACAGCTCCTTTGGGTAATCTTTTGAATTTTGGGTCGTGGAAACCTTCGATGGTTCCTCCAATGTTGTAGGAAGCAATTACAGCATTAACGAAGAATAAACTTAATGCGAAAATTCCTGCAACCATGGCTGCTGCCACTGATGTTGATCCTGATATTAATGGTGCGTATGCAGGTAAGGTTACCAGTGATTCATAGACTGCCCAGTAAGCTAGTCCTCCGCCTATTCCACCTAGGAGTCCGCCGATTATTCCACTGACGAAACATACGGTTGGTATTCCGTGTCCTTCAGTTCCCGGTGTTACGTATTTTTCTTGATTATATTTAGTCAAAGGATCAGTTTCCACTTTTGCTGAGGCAGGTACGGTTCCTACACCGAATATGTATACCCAGTTACCTACCAACATGGTGATTCCTATCATGAGCATGGAACCGACAGCTCCGGATGCTAGGATTAACCATAGAGGGGATCCAGTCATGGCTGCAGCTGTGATGAGTCCAGTCATAGCTGAACCAGCGGCTAACATGGCTGTTCCTGTTCCCACACCTGTTGCTGTTGCAATAGCTGCAGGAGCACCACCCACTGGTAAGAAGTGCACACCTCCTCCAATTAGGACACCTGCAACTGCTACAGAACCTATCATTATTAATGGGTCCATCATAAAACCTCCTTATTCCTTGTATGGTCCGTATTTGTTTCTGGCAAATACTTCGATTCGGTTGTTGATGTATATTAAGAGTAAGACTATCAAGAGGCCTGCAATTACTCCTCCGGTAGCTCCGAAAACTATAGTGATCCAGAAGCTCAGGAATACTATGAGTCCAAAGGCGAATCCGGTTACAGGTCCACCAAACTTGGCACAGAAGTAAACAACGTCAATGGAGTTCCTGGCACCGAGTTCTGCATTTCTGGTTATATCACCGTGAATAGCTACTGGAATACCTCCTCCAAATGGGTATTGTTGATATTCTCTTTCAGCACCATAGTGAACATCTCCTGTGGATGAACCTATAGCACCGATGGTTATTCCCCACAGTACTGCCAGGAAGGGCAGTGCGAATGGGTGAGCAAAGCCTGGTAAGTTTAAAGTCATCAGGTATGATAATCCTACAATACAGAAAGATACTATAAATCCATGACCAGCTATTGGTCCTAAGTGAGAGGTAACAACATCCAGGAATAATGGTTGATTGAATTGTGATTGGCTTACTATCCTTCCTAAGTGAGATGTTGTAGCATATACAGTGTGTACTAAAGCTGCTATGGCTGCTCCTCCAGCAATTGACATTATTACTGGTAGTTGCAGTGATCCCATCAGAACAAAAGCTACAGAACCGGCTATACCGGCCCATGTACCAAAGGCTACAGGTTCACCGGAAACAGCCTTGTTAATCATCCTGTGAAGGTTACCCATTTGAGGTGCCAGTTGCACCTGGGAGTTAGGGTTACTCTGTGATCCTACATCGGACTCTAAGTCCTCTGCAGCACCAGCAATGGTTGCGGCAGCGCCCATTAGAGCAACAACACCTAATCCTGCGATCATACTCGTAGGGTCCATATTTTATCCTCCTTTTTTTTAAATAAATAAAAAAAAATAGGTGTTGGGTAACACCTATTTATTTGGCTGGGGAAATGAGAGCTCTTTCTCCGGCTGGTTCGAATTCTCTGAGTGCACCTTTAGCGAACTCGGCCCTAACATCTCTGAAGTCGAAGGTTAGGTTGGGGTCAGCAAAGGCGATTTTCACCAGTGGGTTCAGGACGAATGCGTCTCCACGGGCAGCGTGAGCAGCCTGTGAGATACCAGCGTATTCACCCTGGTGACCCACGTTCATGGCGTAGTTGGGGTAGTTAGCTCCACGTAGTTCCAGTGGTAATCCTTCGTCTCCACGGATGGAGAATACGTTGGATGCTCCACACTGGTCCTGCAGGTCGTAACCGTAGAAACCAAGTCGGCTGTGCTGTTCTTTGTGCAGGTACATAGATAGGTACCATCCACTTAGAGCAGTCTGAGCGTTTGCGGTTGCGAAACCTGTGGAACAACCAGATGCTGCAGCAACTACAGCAGCCCTCTGTGATCCACCGAACTGGTCTTCCAGGAGTGCTGGGAATTCTTCGTACTGTTCCAGACCGTAGAATGTTACTTCAGATGCTACATCCAGTACAGTGTCCATGGTGTTTGGTGCTTCGCATAGTCCACCGTATTTGTCTTCCACGTATTCTTTACCGTAGTAGGTGAAGTCGTCGAGGATGTTGTCGGTGTAGGCAGCGGTAGCGTATTGGGTGAATCCAACACCACCGGACATGTAAGATCCTAGCCAGATCTGGTCGTATAACATGGCCCCTGAGGCCACAACGTCCAGGGTTACTCGGACAGGGTCTTCCCAGTTAACTCTTGAGGACTGGCAGATATCTGCCAGGTATCCGAAGGCTATTCCTCCAGGTTCGTTTTCCCCTCTTGCTCTTCTTACAGGTAGGTAAGTACCCATGTGGATAACTTCTGCGTGTTTAGCTGCATATGCGAAGTCACCGGTAGCGGCTTCACCAGCAGCCTGTTTGTAGGCAGAAATCATTGACATACCCACTTGCATGGCAGACCATCGTGAGGTGGTACCACCGTCACAGGTTCGGGATACAATGGTTGGTATGCGCACCACTGTCCACATTTGATCCCCTACTTCTGCTTTGAGAGCATCAGCTTGGTGTTCTGGGAATTCTTCGTTGATGTTAAGGACGTATCTCTGGTCTATTTCATCAGCGATTTCGTCGTTACCGGTGAACACTTTCACGTAACTGTCGGCAGTTAGTAGAGGGTGGGTTTCCACCATGTGTTCTTGGACTACTGCTGCACCAGGCATAGCGTGGTTAACAGTTTCCAGGTAGTGGGTAATGGTTTCTGGGGTAACTTCTTTACCTAACCTTTTTTCTATAACTGTGTGTGCTGTGTTTAAGCCCACAATAACAGTTCTTCGGATGTCATCCCAGAACTGCTGCATGGCAGCGTTGTTAACGAAGTGTAGGTCGTCACCTTCTACGAAGGTGTCGGTTGTGGAAACCTGGTAGGGCATTAAAACCCTTTGTCCTAAAGGTGTACCGACATCTGGGTCGTATTGAGGGATTCCTCGCTTCTTAGCTACTTCTTTACCAGCTTCCACGAATTCCCTTTTCCTTTCGGACTGTTTCCATCCGCCAAATTTGTAGTAGGTGGTTGTCTTTTCGTCAGGGGCTTCCTCGAATTTTTCTTTTAATGCTCTTATAAACATTTTGTCAGCCATTTTTCCACCTCCTTATTCAGGACCGTACCCACCTTGGGATCTCAGTACGTGTATTCTGTGCAGTACTTCCACTGCATCAGCGTCGTCTCTGTAGGCTTCACCATCTTTACGGTAGATGGTGGTCATGCTTTTGAGTTTTTCTTCGTCTAGTGGTTCTCCCAGTATCACTGGTTCGTCGAGTTCGTCACCAATCTGGTTTTTAACTCCTTCGACTTTTCCAGTGGATTTGTTGAAGACCTGTCTTCTGAGCATGTCGAACATCATACCGTCTTCGTCAAGTCTTAGGGAGTGTCCGTGTACAGTTTTTCCTCTGAAACCTGTTCGAGCTGGGTCAAAGAATTCAGTTTCCAGTAGTTCTTTGGAAACCTTTTCCAGGTCTCTTTCACGGGTTTCGATGATTTGTCGTCCTGATAGGGTACCAGCGTCAGCTCCTCTAAATCTGCATAAGTAAGCCCTGGACCTTAGGAAGGGGTGGGCTGGAGCAAAGTACATGGAGTCAGCGAACTGTATGTATCGTACTCGGTCACCGGCTTTTGCACCATCCAGTGGCTCAACCATTTCTCGAATGGCGTCGTCAGGTTCGTCCATCTCTTCTAGAGGTGGGTGTACGCTGGGATATTCTTCACCAGGAGCTCTGTGACCTAAGATCTTTACTACATCTTCGTCAGAGATCTCCCTTAATTTTTCTAATTCTACATCGGGGTTGCAGAATCTTCTTCGGTTCTCTGCAACCTTACTGGTTCCGGGGTAGTATTGTGCCATATTCATGCACCTCCTAATGCTAATCTCACCTTTCTAATAATTTCATCCAATTTCTCTTGGGGACAGGTTTCTCCTCTTATAACTCCGCTGATTATGTCCACAATTTCACCTTTAGTTTTAGGTTCTTCGGGCATAACTGCTTTGGTTTTAACACCGATTTTCGCGAAATCTTCAAAGTCAACTGGGTATTCGCATACTACAATACAGGGCCGGTTTACATGACGTAAAATCAGGCGGGCCTTGTATACTATGTGATGTCGAACCCCTCCCAGGTGCACTAAAACCACTTTGAACCTTTTAATCTGTTCTTTTTCCTTGGGAGTTAAACCGAAAAGGCTGCCTCCTCCTGCAGTGGGTGCGTCCTGAGGGACTCCTGCTCCTGCGTTTAAGACCAGTGTGCTGGTCAAGATGTTGGCTTCTCGCAGGGCAAAGGTTATTTCGCATACTGGTTTAGTTATGTGCCTTCTGCCAGGCGACATTGCTATGGCCAGTACATCATTTCCACACTCTGCAAATGTTCCCCTCTGGGCTATTCCGCCTCCTTCGCCCATTCCCATTGTTTCTCTACAATCGACTACGTGGGTACATTTGCCTATCATTTTTAATCCTTCTTTTTGATTATGGTTGCTCTTTCACTGAGCTGTGCGTTTTGATCTGTTAATCCGACCAGTTCGTCAGGTATATCATCGACTGCTTCTCCGTATTTTATGTCATCGGTGACGGTTTTCTGCTTCCTGATAAAGGTTCCAACATGAATGTTGTAACCAAAGGGCAGATTATCATCACATATGGGTCTCACTTGTTCAATGACTTCTTCTTCCTCAATTTCCATTAGAACACGCCCTGTTTTAACCTGTAAGTCAACTTCTTCACCCTTAATGGTGATGACTCTGCGGTCAGGGTTGTCTTCATCCTGAGGAAGTCTTTGTCCGTGTATTACCATTCTTTTTACGCCTTCCAATTTTTCCAAGTCGTTTAACAACTTTTCAGTGGTATCTGCGCTTAAAAGTCTGTGTGGAAATATTTCGATGTCCATTTAGTTATTTACCCCCAAATTTGGATTTTTTTATTTAGACTTGGTTTTTAATCTCCGCTGCTGCTTCGTTCACGTATTTCAGTGGTTCTCGGAACTCGTCCACTTGACTGAACACTTCTTTGATTAGTCCGGAGGTTGCTTCAGGTGAGAACATCTGTGTACCTGCGTCTAGTGCCATTGCTGCTGCCACACATGGTATGGCGAAACCTTTACTGTGTCGAGTCACGATGTGGTTACCGTTAAAGATACCAGGACCTCCACCACCGTATATAGAGTGGCTGAAGAAGGAGAATCCTACTGCTACACCTTCAGCTCGACCGAAGTCTACGCTTGGTAATCCAGTTTCGAATTCTAGAATGTCGTTGTAGTATAGGATAGTTGAGGATACACCTTGGGCAGCACGTGCAGCACCCTGGTTAACCATGGTGGCTGCTATTAATCCTGCAGCGGCGTATGCATTCCATTTAGCCATGTCATCGGTTCCGTAGACATTGAACCCGTTCAGGTCTTTTTCTACACCGATAACACCATCTGCTTTAGCCCTTTCAACAGTGGATTCTATGACTGATCCAACGGTACCTGTAGCACCATTTTCTTTTACCAGGTCGAATACCATGTTGTCAGCGTTCATTCCCTGGTAAGCCAGTCCTAATAGGTGCATTCTTTCGAATTTTCCTACTGCATCACCCATTTCAAACATTGCTGATTGTTCCAGGATGCTGGAAAGAGCTGATGTTTGCATGGTGTTTTTCAGGGTTGCTGCTACCACGTGGTTGACCAGAATGTTACGCAGAGCATAACCTGGGCCTTCCAGTTTTTGTGGTAGGTCTAACATGGATGCAATGTTTCCACCTAAGTACTCCACAGATTGTGGGTATCTTCCTAAGATAGCTGCTTTGACCATGTTGGCGTCGTACATGTCTACGTCACATACGTCAATTATGGCTTGTACAAATGCAGCAGAAGTTACCAGTGGAGCTGCTGAATATTCAGCTGCTGCTTCGAAACGTGCGGATGGAACTTGGACTAATGCCCTTTTTCCTCCACCCAGTAGTTCTACTGTGGTATCGTCGTCTTCCTCGACCTTTATCATTTCTTTTGCTTTTTCTGCAATTGCTTCTGCGTTTCCTACAATGTCCAGGTCCATTTCTCGGCCTAGAATCTTACATGCAGGTCCACCTACTTTTGCAGTTTTCAAAGCGTTTTCTGTACCTTCGAGGTTCACTGCTATAGTCCTTTTTATACCTTGTACAATCGATTTGATTGCTGGGTTTTTCAATGGACTTAAGGCTTCTATGGGGACTTCTGCTTCGACAAGATTACCCCTGTCGTCGTACAAGTCGACCTTATCTTCAAACTTTGCCATTTTTTCCCTCCTACAGATTCTTGTATACCAATTCTTTGTACCAGATCACTTGTGAACATAAAATGTTTATGTTCACTAGGGATTCAATGTTCCCATGGTACTATATGATATACGATTCTCCGTATACTGTTAGATATGTATTAAACTTTCTTCTTGAATCAAATAGAAAGACTTATAAGTGACCCTTTCGAAACTTTATGTCAGTGCATAAAATGCCTCCTCAGAAAAGAGGGAAGCAAAAAATATGTCTAATAATATCTTATTTTATAATATAATTGTTTGAAATGTTGATATCATGCAAATAATTGCAGATGTGGGTGGTATACCCGGTAAAGACTGTAGAGGGTTCTGTAAATATTGCTATTTTCGCAAGGTTAAAGAAGGTGATCCTTTAGGATGCAGAACATGCCTCCCTGGTACTTTCGGATGCGAACAGTGCACTTCAGGAGTCAGAGAACAAAAAAACGAATTTATACCTCCATTTATGGTTGTCAACTCCGTTAAAACATCAATTATGATGGGAAACTTCCCTGAAGAGGATCTTAAAATCAACATCAGTGGTGGAGGAGATGTTAGTTGTTATCCTCACCTTCTGGATATCACTTCTGCATTTTCCCAGTGGGAAATTCCCATCCACCTGGGATACACCAGTGGAAAGGGTATCGATGATCCCCAGATGGCCACCAATCTCATTTCTCACGGAGTTGAAGAAGTAACCTTCACTGTTTTTTCCACCAATCCAGATCTAAGAAAAAATTGGATGGGTGATAAAAATCCACAAGCAGCCCTTGATGCTTTAAAATTGTTTTCAGAAGGTTGTGAAGTTCATGCCGCTGCAGTTATCGTTCCCGGAGTTAACGATGGAGAAGAGCTAAGAAGAACCTGCAGTGACCTGGAAGAGTGGGGTGCTAAGGCATTTATCCTGATGCGATTCGCCAACTACCGCAACCAGGGCCTGATACTGAGAAACGAACCCATCATCGAAGGACTGGAACCACACAGTCTGCAGGAATTTGAGGAACTGGTGCGCAGTATAAATAAGGAATTCAACCTCAGAGTGACCGGCACCCCGGTATGCGACCCTGAAAACGATTCACCCTTTGCCTTGAGCCTAGAAAAAAATTGGGAATATCTGGACATATTATCCGAGGTTACCTCTGAAGCTACGGTCTTAACCAGTAAGGTAGCCAAACCCTATATTGAAAAAATATTCAATGCAATAGGGGCTTCAGATCTGGTTAATGTGGTGGCAGCAGATCAGGACATAGGCTGCCTAATAACCCAGCAAGATCTGGAAGATTTGGACCTTCAAGACCTTAAAGAAACCGTAATGATCCCTGGTAGAGCCTTTGTTCATGATAAGAAAGCCACTGAAATTTTAAGTAGAGATGGGGTGGAGCGTATTGTAGCCCGGGGTCCTGATAAACTCAGTGTTGATGGGGAAATGAGTGGCACACTAAGCCCTGAAGATGTGCTTAAAACAGAATTAATAGCATTCCAGGACCTCATAGAAGCCATAAACTTCTTTGGTGTAAGAAAAAAATAATATAATAATAAAATTGGAATTATGTGGAATTAACCCAATTAGAAGTTAAAATATATCTTTATTATAAGGAATTAACCTAATTTTTTATCAGAAATTTTATCAGAAAATTTTTTGTATGGAAATTCATATAAATGAAATTCAAATAACACATAATCAAATAGATAACGAATTATATTCATCTTAATCTTCTAATTTGTGATATGATGGAGCATAAACTGAAAATAACTGTTTTAACCCCTGAGTTCTATAGTTACGGTGCTCTTTTAATTGCGGGTTTACTGCAAAAATATGGTTACCCTGTAAAATTGCAGAAAGGATTTAAGGAAGATGTTGATGCAGATATTGTTTTTATAAGCTTACAATCAACCATACACCTTTTGAAATATCAGGAAGAACTGAAAGCCATCCCTGCCTTTAAGATAGTAGGAGGGCCAGTTACACTTTCCCCTGAACTGATTTTTAAGTGCCTACCCGTAGATCTGGTGGTGGTGGGAGAGGGTGAAAATACCCTATATAATATATTAAGGGTTTTTGAAAAGAAATCCACCAGTGATGTTTTCGCCTTAAAAGGTTCTGATTTCAAATATTTAGAAGGAGTAGCTTTCAAAGAAGATGATAGGATTACTATCACTGGTCAAACTTCACCTGCACCTTTAGAAAAGAATTTGTCAATGGTGCCTCCAGATATTTCCTCTGAAAATATCAGGGGGGCTAATGTTTACTTGGAAACACATCGCGGATGCCCTGGTAACTGTGGATTCTGTGGAGTGCCGTGTTTCTTTGGTAGAGAAGTGAGAAGCCGCCCATTAGAAGACATCTTAACTGAAGTTAAACATTTCCTGAAAAATGGTGCACGGAAAATAGCCATTAGCGGTGGAACAGGTTCTCTTTATGGAAGTAGCAAATTCAAAAATGTGGATGAAGAAGCCTTTGTTAAGCTCTTAAAAGAGATATCGAAACTTACAGGACCCAAAAATCTTACCATACCTGATGTCAGGGTGGATTTAATCAGTGATGATATTTTGGAGGCTATCAGCAAATACACTAATGGATGGGTTTTCTTTGGGATTGAATCAGGCAGTGACCGCATTCTTCGCCATATGAAAAAGGGCATAACCGTGGAGCAAGTTCGTGAAGCAGTTGATATGGCCCGTGAGCAGGGGATAAAGACTGCGGGTTCATTTATTGTTGCTTATCCTGGAGAGGAAGAGGATGACTTCCAGGATACATTGGATCTGGCGGATGAGTTAATGCTGGATGATTATTTCATTAGTATCGCTGAACCTATCCCTGGAACTGATTTAGGCAATGAAATAGCTGATTTAGATCTGGAAGATAATATTCTTTTCCAGGAAAGCCAGAAATATAAAAGACATAACTTCAGTCTGGCTGAAGAAAGAGCACTGGATCTTATGATTGAATCATATGTGTTTAGAAGTTATCCCATCCCCATGACTCAGAATCTATTATCTAACCTTATAGATGAGGTCCGATCACAAGGAGAACATATAAAAAGAGTTACTGAGTTGATTAAAAACAATAAACTCTCCAAAAAATAGATCCTCCAGTTGATCCAATTGATCCTCCAATTTTCAAATCAGAAATAAAAATCCGAAATAACTCAATGAGACTATTTTATATAGAAACTTTATTGGAAAACTTTACTTTTTATTGAACTTTTTGGAAATATATGGAAAAATAAATTCTCATAAAGTATTGATTACCTCAAAAGTTAAACACATCCCCAGCAGCGCATTCTGCATATGAATTAGAAAACCTACTGCGGATTTCATCCTTTCTCTGGGTGCAATGACAGGGCACTACCAGATCTATTCCATCCAACATATCTAATTCCCTGGAATCGTGCAACCCCCCAATAAGGGCTTTCACTTCACCTTCACCAATATTTCGAGCATTTTTTATTATACTTTTTAAATCAGGATGAGCACATCCTGTTATAATGACCTTTCCCATCCCTTCACCAATTTCTACCACCATAGACTGCTCTTTTATCTTTTTTCCTAATTCTCCAGTTGTCCACACACCATCAGTTATACTCTGAGACTGTTCAATTTCCAAGATTTCTGATCTATTTCTTATTTCACTTTTTAGGTTTTTAGAAAATGATTTTAAGAGAATAACCTTTGGATTTTTCATTAAGGGCAATATGTGGGTTATCCCACCCATGTGATCCCAGTGGTCATGGGAAAGCACTACCATATCTATTTCTTCAACTTTTACCTCCGCTGCTTGGAGATTATGTAGTAACACATTACCATCCCAACCCGTATCAAAAAGTAATGTAGAGTCATTAAACTCCACCAGGCTGGAAAATCCCCAGCCAGCCTTAAAACCTGGGTGACAGTTATTGTCGTATAACACAGTAATTTTCAGGGAACCCTTCTTGTTCATGTGATCGTGCGCTCCGGGAATGATTTTCTCTTAATGAATTTTTTTCTCTAATTATGATTATTTTATTATTGTACTTTATTATTGTACTTTCAGATCTATAGAGTTTTTCATTATTTCTTCAAGGTTATCTCCTTTTGGAGGTAAAAAACGAATGAAAGACTCTGAAAGAACATATTTAGGACCTTCACCCATTTCTTTAGTTAAAATAATATCAACATTTTCTCTTGCCAGAAATTCAGCAGTTTTTATCCCCCTCTTTTTTTCTATTTCATATGCTGGATTATTTTTTATCTGGTAAGTTTCTATCTCCCCCTTACTAACATCCCATATAAAGAAATAGGGTATCTTTCCAAAATGTTTGGATGGAATTGATTTAAGACCATTATTATTTTCAACAGCGATTGCAAACCTAATTTTATCCTTTTTCACGGGCTCTACATGCACCATCAATGTTTCAAGCTTTTTTACCTCTTTTTTAACCATTTTTTCCACTTCAGTGGAAATTTCATGTGCTTTTTCCACTGACATCTCTTTTTTAGTTTCCAGGTGGAGTTCTGCAAATATGTAAGGTCCTGAACTCCTCACTTTGACTTCATGAACCCCTTCCACACCATTAACAGATAAAGCCAGTTCTTTTATTTTTCCAACGGTTTCAGGATCCAGAGTAGCGTCAAGAAGCACCAATATCGCATTTTTTCCGATTTTTAAACCCATCCAAATAATCAATAAGGATACCACTACTCCAGCAACACCTTGAAGGCTTAGATAACCAATATATGATGCCAGTATACTTGCAAAAACCAGTGCAGATGAAAAAACATCAATTAAGCTATGTTTAGAGTCACCTAAAAGGGCTGGTGATCCTATTTCATCACCTATCTGTTTTTCGTAACGGGAAAGTAGGAAAGATACAATTACTGCAATAGCAGCAACTATAATGGCAATAAAGGGCATTTTTAAAGGTTGAGGATCAATTATTCCCTGAAAAGACTCCATGATAATTTCCAGACCACCAATTACAATTACCACTGCAATAATAAGCGAGGACATGGTCTCTGCTTTGTAGTAACCATACGGGAATCTCTGGTCCGGTTTCCTCTGGGAAAGTTTAAGACCGATATAAACAGCTAGAGAAGCAAATATATCGGAAAAGGAATGGATTGAATCTGCAATGAGAGCTACACTTCCAGATAATAATCCAAAAATGCCTTTGATTACACTTAAAAAGAGGTTAGTTAATATGGCATATTTGGCTGCCCTTTCACCTTTTTTTAAACGTTCTTTGCCACCTTTTAGGTTACTAGAATTTTTTTTGACCATTCTTATATTGCCTCGTCATCTTATATTCAATACATCTTATTCAATACCGGTTAATAGATTGGTTGTTAATACAGAGGAATGTTTTGCATCTGAAACAGACAATTTTCCATTATCTGTTTGAATATGGGTCTAAAATTTTTTTCATAAACTACAGCAGGTTTTAAATTTACCAGTGCCCTTACGAATCTGACATCATATGGAATCAAACCTAATACTGGAATTTGGTTGGTTTTGAAGTAGTCCTGTAGATGAGCTGTGAAGTCTCTGTTGATTCCCCAGCGGTTAATTACCGCTGCGCAGGGAATGTTAAAATGATCAACCAGTTCTATGGCTCTTTTAAGATCCCAGAAGGCCGCAGGAGTAGGTTCAGTTACCAATATTACATAATCACTGCCCCTTACAGAGGCAATAACTGGACATCCAATACCTGCAGCCGCATCCAAAATCATATAATCTGCCTGGATATCTTCTGCAATTTTAGAAGCCCTTATACGAAGTTCGTTTACCACCTTACCAGAACCAGATTCCCCTATTTTAAGCTGTCCAGAGACTATAGGAAACCCATACTGTGTTTTTCCAACACCCAAACTGCCGTTTTCAACCTTTTTAAGAGTAAGAGCCCCAGTTGGGCAGGCTAATTCGCAAGCACCACATCCCACACATAATAATTCATTTATTTCAGGCAGTTCTTCCTCCTGGTTCCAGGTGATTGCTGAGTATTTGCAAGCTTCTACACATTTTCTAAGACCCTGACATTTGGGGCAGAATTTAAGTGACTGGCATTTCTCTTTTGATAGTTGGATTTTTTCCCCGGTTATCAGTGATTCCCAATTATCAAAATTTTCTTCATATAAACCTAAAACAAGAGCTAAATTAGGGGCATCAGCATCACAGTCAACTGCCACTATTTTATTATCTTTTGCCAGCATTACAGATAATGAAGCAGCTAAAGTGCTTTTACCCGCGCCCCCTTTCCCTGATAGTACAGTGATGGTTTTCATTTTTGTAATCCGCCTTCTTGACCTTCATGATTTAGTTTACTTACTAAAGTATTGGCAAGTTCTTCAATATTTTTATGAACCACTGGTTGACCTCGAGAGTGTTTTTTCAATATATCTCGTTCGTATGGAATTTTCTGAATTATTGAAACATCATTATTCTTGGAAGCATTTTCGATAAGATCCAGATTGCCTACATCATATTTGTTAACGATTATCTGTGTGGGTAACTCCATGATTTTTAAAAGTTGAAGGATCAATTCCAAGTCATGTTTTCCTAGAGGAGTTGGTTCTGTTACTGCTAGGGCCAGATCCACGCCAATCATTGCGGAAATAACATTACAATGCGTTCCTGCAGCAGTGTCAATAAGGATGCAGTCATAATCTGAAGCCAGTGCATCAGCGTATTCTCTGGTGGCATTGACCACCAGGGATGTGGTTTCACAACCAACATCCATCTCCCCCCAGATGAGAAGGAGATTATATTTATCTCTTTCTTTATTTGTTCTAGTGGGCAGTTGAGATTCACCCTGATAAATAGCTCCGATAACCTTTCGACCCTCACTCAGGGCTCCGGAAGAACATACCAAGAGACAGGCCCCGCAACCGTTGCACTGGCGAGTGACTATGAATGGGTATTTATCTTTAACCATTACTACTGCGTTTTCCTTGCATACGTCAGCACAACAGCCACACTTTATGCATTTTTCCTGATTAAATCTAGGAAGCAGTGCATGGACATCTTTAACCTTTTCACGGGTTGTGGAGAGGATAATATGATCATCAGGGCATTCAACATCAGCATCAACCAGCAATAGTCTATTTTCTTTTGAGAGTTCAAGGGCTAAAGCTGTTGATATAGTTGATTTCCCTGTGCCTCCTTTTCCTCCTGTTACAGCAATTTTCATAAGAAATTCCTTCAATTATGCACTAATTTCACTTTTTTGGATTTTTGGCGATTTATTTGAATCTGTATTTGATTCGTGGAAATAATACGTTAAATTCAAAGATCTATATTTGACTGTAATTATCCTCTTCCTCCCTTTCTTGCTCCCATGCCGGTTCTGCGTCCCCGGGCAGATGGGTCTAAATTTTGCAGTTTTCCCTGGGATAGGAGAGTTAAATTTTCTTCTACTGTGCCTGGGACCATCTGGTAGGTTTTTATATCCAGTTGTTTTAAAACTTCAAAGGCGTTAGGACCAACAGATCCTGATATAATAGCCTCTGCCCCTTCATCTCCAACCATTCGGGCAGTTTTTATACCTGCACCACCTTCAGTTGTAGTGGGATTTGGTATTATCTTAAAATCTTTAAAATCCCCATCCACTAAATCTAATACTATTAAATGGGAACATCTTCCAAATACAGGACTGGCCTGTGAATCCAGACTTCCTCCACTGGCAGCTATTGCTACTTTCATCAAATCACCTCTTATTTACAAACCTTATCTTCAATTTTGGAAACTATTTCCAAGAACTTTTTTGACATTTCAGACTCTGGATCTGCAAGAACAAATGGTTTCCCCTGATCTGAATCTTCCCTAACACATGTTTCCAGAGGTAGGTTTCCTAGATAGGGTATTTCCAATTCTTCTGCAAGTTCTGTTCCTTCGCCTTTTCCAAAAATTTCAATCTCTTCTTTACAATGGGGGCAAATGAAACCAGACATGTTTTCTATGATTCCTAAAATGGGAATTTTAAGTCCTTTAACCATGTTTACACATTTTCTAACATCTTCACCGGCAACTGCCTGGGGGGTGGTAACCATTACCACTCCATCCAGTGGACTGATGGATTGTAAAACTGTTAAAGGTTCGTCTCCAGTTCCCGGTGGATTATCAATGATTAAAATGTCCAGTTTGCCCCATGAAACATCAGATAAAAACTGTCTTATGGCACCGGTCTTTTTGGGGCCCCTCCAAATTATGGGGGATCCTTTGGAAGGTAACATGAATTCTATTGATAAAACATCCAGATTCTCTCGCACTTTAAGGGGTAATATGCCCAGTGGGGATTGTTCTAAAATTGCGTTTTCAACACCTAACATATGGGGAACATCCGGACCGTGCAGATCCACATCCATTAAACCTGTGCGATAGCCTTTTAAAGCAAATGCCATTGCTAGGTTTACAGCTATGGTTGATTTCCCCACCCCTCCTTTACCACTCATGACAGCAATTTTATGTTTTATATTGCTCAGCCGCTTTACTATGGCGATGTCCTGTTGCATTATGAGTTTTTTCTGTTCTTTTTCTGAAATTGTTTCTTCTTCTGCTTTCAAAGGATCATCCCTCAACTCTGATAATTAATACTTTAACCTGTCTAATCCCACATTGATTATTCCCACGTGGATTATAATATATTCCAGTTAAATGTGACCGTCTGAACAGGCAGAACCCATGCTGGCCTGTTTTAATTTTCCTTCCACCCAATCCTGCAGAGCTTGAATAACTGTCCCTGATGCTCCAGTATACACTTCAATCCCTGAATTTTGGAGCATTTGAACAGCTTTAGGTCCTAAATTGCCGCACAAAAGCTTTTTAGCACCTGAACCAGCTATGAATTCACCAGGAGTCATGTTACCCCCTAGATGTTTGGCTCTGCTCTCTGTAATCTGAAAATCTTCTATTTTGTCATCTTCGTAGTTGATTAAAACAAAGTAAGGGGTTTTCCCCAAGTGTTGGGATATTTTACCTTTTAAACCCTCCTGGTCCAGACTGGGAACGCATATCAATACCATTTATAAGACCTCCCTTTAAGAATGGTTCAGTCAGAACCACAAAGCGGAATACCGCACTTGGGACATTTGGTTTCGCGACAGGGGACTCCAGGGGTTTTTGGAGATTCGTAACCACATTCTGGGCATTTACATACTCTTGGAGGTCCGGCTCCAATTCCTGCCCCTCTTCCTGTTCCCCTTCCAGCTCCAGTTCCCATCCCTCTTCCAGCAGCACCCCTTCTTCTTCCTAATCCGGGTTGTGCTGTGGGATTTTGGGATTCTGTTTCTGCACTTATTAGTTCAATTTTTTCGGAATCGCAGTCTGGACACTTGTCATATTTTTTGGTGGCACTCTGCCATTCGAAACCACAATTTTTACACAAATACCTTTTTTTATCCATAATATAATCTCCTCCTTTTATTTGGATTATTCTGCCTTCAACTAAGGCCCTTGAGATTTTTCTACGAGCTGAGTTGAGAGTTCTGTGAAAAGTGGGTTGAGAAATATCCATGATCTCAGCTGCGGTTTTCTGCTTGATTTGGTGGTAATCCTTGAGCCTCAATGTTTCAAACTCTTCCATTTTAATGTTCAATGGTTCGAATTCATCTTTTCCAGATATATCTGGTGCGAAACGACATACTCTGGGTTTACCCAATATTCGACTAAATCTTCGGGGCCTTGACATGTTATGAATATATATTCAAAACTCTATATAAACCTTTTCCACACCTTGTGTGATAGAAATCCCAAGGAAAAAAATAGAGATAAAATGTTATTAATTAAATTTCCAGACCATTATTAGGTTAAAAGTATATAAATATACTATAAATTTAAAATTAAACATTTAAATCTGTTTAAAAAATGAAAAAGCACCTCAAAAAATCCCAAGACAATTCAGATAAAGATTTAAATAAATAAGAAGAATAAAAAGAAATGTTAGGTTAGTCTAACACTTGGATGTATTAGAGGATGTTTTATCTATGAACACATTAGTTGAATTAAAAAATGGGAAAACTGCAATAATCAGGAAAATTGAGGGTGGTTCAGGTTTGAAAAATCGTTTGGAAGTTATGAACATTAGGTTAGGCAAAAAAGTGAAGAAAACATGCTCAGCACCTCTGCGTGGCCCTGTGGTCATAGAGATAGAAGGATGTAAAATGGCTATAGGTCGTGGTATGGCCAGTAAAGTATGGGTGGAAGAAATTTGAAGAATCGGAAAATATTGCTGATGGGTAATCCTAATGTGGGGAAAAGTGTTGTTTTCTCCAGATTAACCGGAGTAAATGTCATCCAATCCAACTATCCCGGCACTACAGTAGGATACACCAGAGGGCACCTTAATATAGGTCAAAGTGAGATGGATCTAATTGATGTTCCGGGAACCTACTCTTTATCTCCCTCCTGTAAAGCAGAAGAAGTAGCCAGGGACATGTTTTTTGATGAAGATCCGGAATTAATCATCAATGTGGTTGATGCCACCAATTTAGAGAGAAACCTCTATCTCACCCTGCAGATTCTGGAAAAAGGGATACCCACAGTGATAGTACTTAATATGTGGGACGCTGCTAAGCGAAAAGGTGTGCATTTAAACCTGGGAAAACTGCAAGAAACCCTGGGAATAAAAGTTGTAACTGCAGTGGCTGTAACTGGTGAGGGTATAAAGGAACTGGTTGATATTGTAAACGGAATCACTCTAAATCCCGAAGGAAACGTTTCTTCAATTCCTAAAATGGATGATGATAAGAAATGGGCTTTTATTGGCCAAATGTTATCTGAAGTTCAGAAAATAGAACATAGACACCCCTCCATACTGGAAAGATTAGAAGATGCCTCAGTGAAACCTGTCTCTGGAATTATAATAGCACTAATAGTACTATTCATCGTCATGCAAGTGATAATTGGATTGGGAGAGTTTTTAATTAATTATATTCTTGATCCCCTGTATTATCAGTTTTATGGCCCTTTTATAACCAGTGCCGTGGAAAACTCTATTCCCTCTGGTTTCATCCATGACATCTTAATAGGAAGTGGATATGAATATGAAACCTCTTTTGGTCTGTTAACAACGGGAATTTATGTGATATTCTCTGTTGTCCTTCCTTACATCCTATCATTTTATTTGGTTTTAGGTTTTATGGAAGATTTTGGGTATCTGCCCCGTCTGGCAGTTTTATTGGATAGTATCATGCATAAGTTAGGACTCCATGGCTATGCAACCATCCCCATTATTCTTGGTTTTGGGTGTAATGTTCCAGCCATGCTTTCAACCAGAATTCTGGAAGGAAAAAGGGAAAAATTTATAGCTGCTACCCTTGTTGCCATATCAGTCCCCTGTATGGCCCAAACCGCAGTTATAATTGGATTGTTGGGACAATACGGAATTCAATATATTATTATGGTTTATGGAACGCTTTTAATAGTTTTCACAATCTTGGGATCAGCCTTGAATCTGATATTGAAAGGGGAAAGTCCGGAAATTTTCTTTGAAATTCCTCCCTACAGAATACCTCATATGAAAACCTTGCTAAAAAAAACTTGGATGAGAGTGAGAGGGTTCCTTTTAGAAGCCCTGCCCTTCGTATTTTTGGGAATACTGGCCATTAACATCCTTTACCTCATAGGTGTGATGGGTGCAATTTCCAGCTTACTGGCCCCCATTATGTCAAAAATGTTGGGTTTGCCTAATCAAGCCATTGATGCCCTGATAATGGGATTTTTAAGAAAGGACTTGGCAACTGCCATGCTCGCACCTTTAGAACTTAGTCCAAATCAATTGGTTGTGGCCTGTACTGTTCTGGCAACGAGTTTTCCATGTATAGCCACATTTATTGTTCTGATTAAAGAGATTGGAATTAAGGACATGCTGAAAACAATTTTTATAATGTTGTCCATTGCCCTTATCACTGGAACAATACTTAACCTTATATTGAATTAACCATTTGAATTTAAAAAGAGTTGATATTCTATGGAAATAAGAGATATTCTTATGCGTCTAATCTTCATATTCAAACATGACTGCAGAAACTGTTCGGGATGTATGAAAAAAAATATGAAAATCAAAATGGTTCATAAGAAAAGAAACAAAGATCTTTAATTTTAAAAAAACCTTCATTTTTCAAGATGTAGAAAGATAAAATATATTGAAAATATAATATAGAAAATAAAAAAAAAATACCAATGACTACAAAAATAGAGAACAAAAAATAGAGATAATACTTGTTAAGTCCTTAAAGATCTAATTTAACAGATAAAAAATGCACCAGATGAAAAAAAAGATTAATTGATTGGAAAGAATTAAAAAAAAATTAATAAACAACAGTTTCCAAACTAGTGTCAATCAACACATCAAATGGTATTTTTTTGTTCCATCCTGCTTTTTCGAAGATGTTCATGAAACAAACACCAATTGTTTTGGGTTTTTCTGCACCAGATATTTCCTCCAGCATTTTTAATACATCTTCCGGTGAGCATCCAAATTTAGGCATGGCCAGACCACCCATAACCACCAAAACATCCGGGTTTACCAGTTCAACTTCCTGGTTAACAACGCTAAAACCAATACCTGGTTGCTCCTCAATCTTCTTAGCCGATTTAATATCTGATTTTGGAACATAAATCATTTGAAAATCTTTGTCTCTGACAGCGTATGCTAATAATTCAATGAAAGGTGTGCATACAGCTACTGAACCTGCGAAAACAACAGTAGAACCATTTTCAATATCTTTTAAACTTTCTCTGAAGGCAGATGTGAAACCTACTATACCGCTTTTCTTTTCCATAAAAAATCACCTCACTCCACTTTAATCATCATTTTTTCTAAAATATGATTATGATTATAACCGAACCTTTATAAGTTATTTTTGAATATATATTCACCTATGCCCAGACCACGAAGATTTCGGCGAATTCTGGAAGAACCCCAGATAAGGTGCTTCAAACCAGATAAAAAGATCGAAGGATTTCCAGAACCGATTAAGATAACCATTGATGAATTTGAAGCATTGAGACTTAGAGATTATCATGATATTCAGCAAAAAAGGTCCGCAGAGATAATGGGAATATCACAACCAACCTTCCACAGAACATTAACATCTGCCAGGAAAAAAATTTCCAAAGCCCTCATTGAGGGAAAAACTATCATCATTGTGGGAGAGGACCATATTACGGACAAAATGAGGTATAAATGCAATATTTGTGATTTTGAATGGCTTAGCCCTGAAAAAGAGTATGAAAAATGCCCTGACTGCCAATCGGAATCAATAATCATAGTGGAAGATGAAGAAACTGCAAAAACAGAGCCTTCATTATTACTGCGAAGATCTTTTGGAGGTAGAGGCCTGGGAGCTGGACCTCCAAGAGTATGCAAATGCCCCAATTGTGGATATGAAAGTCCTAAAACCCGGAATGTTCCATGTAAAAACACTAAATGCCCCCAGTGTGAAACTCCACTCTGTGGATCAGATTCATAACCATGCGAAAAGAAGATAAAGATGGTGTTATTATGCCTTTTATTGAAATAAGAAACATTACAAAGACTTTCAATGGTGTGGATGTCCTGAAAAACGTGAACATGAATATTGAAGAAGGAACTGTTTTAGGAATTCTGGGAAGAAGCGGCTCTGGAAAATCAGTTCTTATAAATATGCTCCGTGGAATGAAGGACTACAAGCCAAATGAAGGTCAAATTATATATAACATAGCCTTTTGTAAGGACTGCTTGAGAGTGGAACCTCCCTCAATGGAAAATGAATCCTGTGAATGTGGAGGGGTTTTCAAAACCGAAAGGGTGGATTTCTGGAATGCTGATCGACTGATTTTTGCTGCAATTCGGAGACGTATTTCCATTATGTTACAGCGCACATTCGCATTATATGAGGATGACACAGTAATTGACAATGTTATCAAGTCCATCAGTGGACATAATGATGAAGAAAGCATTTCCATGGCCATTGAACTCATTGATCTAGCTCAGATGACTCACCGCATTACCCATATTGCCCGAGACTTAAGTGGGGGAGAAAAACAGAGAGTTGTTTTAGCCAGGCAAATTGCCAAAGAACCTATGATTTTCCTGGCAGATGAACCAACCGGGACCCTGGACCCTAAAACCGCAGAATTACTGCATCAAGCTCTGATTGATGGAGTTAAAAACCAGGGAATAACCATGATAATCAACTCCCACTGGCCAGAAGTAATGGAACAACTCTCTGACCATGTGATATGGTTAGAAAAAGGCAGAATAGTTGAACAAGGCTCCCCAGAAGTCGTAGTTAGGAGTTTCCTGGACAATGTTCCCCTTCCTGAGCACAAAACAGAATTTGAAATTGGCGGACCCATCATCAACATGGAAGGAGTTAAAAAGTATTATTATTCCATTGATCGGGGAGTGGTAAAAGCAGTGGACGAGGTAAGTTTAACTGTTAATGAGGGGGAAATTTTTGGAGTTGTTGGTCTATCTGGAGCCGGGAAAACAACTTTATCCCGTATTTTATATGGTCTCACTGACCCCAGTGATGGTAATATAACCGTTAAATTAGGTGAAGAATGGATTGATATGACCGAAAAGGGCATATTTGGTAGGGGCCGGGTTAAACCTTACTTGGGGATTCTTCACCAGGAATACAGCCTTTACCCTCATCGAGACGTTCTTGGAAACCTTACCGAAGCAATTAGCCTGGAATTACCTGCAGAATTCGCTAAAATGAAGGCTTTATACGTTCTAAACGCAGTAGGCTTTGATGAAGGATACGCAGAAGCAATCCTAAACAAAAACCCCGATGAACTCAGTGGAGGAGAACGTCACCGGGTGGCTCTGGCACAGGTATTGATTAAAGAACCTAAAATCGTTATCCTGGACGAACCCACTGGTACCATGGATCCCATTACCAGGGTTCAAGTCACAGATTCCATTAGAAAAGCAAGAGATGAATTGAATCAAACTTTCCTTATCATCAGTCATGATATGGATTTTGTATTGGATGTTTGTGACCGGGCCTCTCTCATGAGAGGTGGGCGTATTTTAAAAATAGGACTTCCCAGTGAAATTGTAGATGACCTGACAAGGAAAGAAAAAGATAAGATGTTGAAAAAATAATATCTCCCTTTTTCTTTTAATAATAATTTCTTTCATGGTTAATCTTCAAGAAAGTACACCATTTTCTAAATAATTTTCATCCAGTATTTTCAGCCAGGATTCAATAAGAGATATTTTGAATATATATTTAGAATATGCTTTATAAAGCATCTGAAACCATCGAAGAACGATTGAAGACTTTAAGAGGTGTTTATGTGTATAAAATAGTATTATTTGTTTTAGCTGTTGCTTTAATAGCCTATGTGGCAATAAAAGACCCTGCAAAGAAATATTAAATTATGGATAACTGTTTTTAATCTTTAGAAGATTTCTTATAGTAATTGATCCATTGATTGATATTCTAATTTGGGTTTGAACCTTTTAATTTAATCAAAGTTATCTCACAGTTCGATCCCAGTCTCATGGGAGGTCCCCAAGTACCAGTACCCTGAGATACATAGAGCTTTGTTTCTTTGTATCTATACAATCCACTCATGTAGGGGAACATCAATTTAACCAGGAAATTGAAGGGAATCATTTGGCCGTTGTGTGTGTGGCCGGATAATTGCAGGTCGATTCCTGCTTCATTAGCATCCTTCAGCCCCCTTGGGAGATGATATAAGAGAATTGAGGGTTTTTCATCTTTAATTTCCAGCTTGGAAAGAGAATTTTTTAGGTGGTCACTTTCAAAGGAATATCCTACACCAATTACTTGAATTTCCCTGAATTCAATCATTTCATCCCTAAGAATTTTTAAATTGGTGCCTCCCAATACCCGGAATACCTCATCCAATCCTTCATAGGTCTCATGGTTACCAGTTACAAAGTAGGCGGGTGCATTGAAACGGTTGATATCTTTGAAGGTATGTTTATGAAGTCTTGCACTGCCATCAACCATATCTCCGGTTATGAAGATCACATCAGGATCTAAGTTGTTGGTTTCATTGACAATTCTTTGCATGTATCCAGAATTCCTAATGGAACCAATGTGAATATCACTGAGATGAACAGCGTTCAAATCTTCTTTCAAACCATCAATAGGTATTTCTATATGGTTAATTTTCAATAAATAACTGTTATAAATGGAGTAAGCGCTGATGAGTGTTGTTAATACGGCAATTGTTATTCCAGTTGATTCCCGGGGGATGTGGAAGAAGAATGAAATTACAAGATATATGATCAGAAAGAATAGTAGATAGAATGAAATCCCCATCCATGCAGATGCAGCGGTGTAAAAAATCCTTGTAAGGCTGTTAGAAACAATTCTCTCAATAAAAGTGGCTAATGGATAAGATAGGGCTGCAATAATCATGATTATGTAAAATCCATTCTCCATGGGTAAACCAAGTAAAAAGGACATTCCAAAAAAAACATAGTAATTGAGAACTAAAAATCCTACGAAAAATAGGGAAATGAACATTGCATACTGCAGGATTCTTCTCATTTAAACCGCCGATGGATAAACTGGACTCATATAACTCTGAGATAAGATCATTACTTTAAAAAAATTTTTCCTGCTACCTTTTAGTTTTAACATGAAAAAAATTGGAACAGATTTTTTTCGAAGTTTTATTGGATAGTTTTATTGGATATATATCGATTTTTATATTATCTATATTATCGAGGTTTCAGGCAATAGTTTCACCAATATATAGTCATACATCATGGATTTTTTTATCTCAGAAACATCCCCTAAGCGATAATCATCCACAATAACCTCTGCAATCTGATCCTTGTACTTTTCATAGTCCAGTTTTACTCTCACACCATCCAACTGACTTACTATGGGCGCTGGTGAATAAATTTCCTTTACTGCAGGCACTTGATTCTCTATCTCTGTTTTAACCAGAATTGAGGGTACTATGGGAGGATCATCCATCATTTCTTTACGTCGCTTGTCCAGTATATCTTCCACCACCTCAACCAAGTTCTTGAGAGCTCTGATATTTTCTCCTCGTTTCAATCTACGTGGAATCCTTCCCAGACCACTAACATAGGCCGTGGCTCCTGGCAGATCTTCCACATTCATCTCCGGAGCACCAGTCACTACTACTGGAATGTCAATATCTGCGAAAAGGTGGGTTTTATTCATCAGGCATTCCCGGAAACTTCCCAAGGTAAATACTGCCAGATCATGTTCTTCAATGAGTCTTTTCTCATCCTCTGAAATGCGGGAAATTCCCTTTCCAGCCCCCCTGGACAATCCAATCATGTTGTCTTTGGCTCCATATCTCCTCAGATACTCAGATATATCACATGCTGAGTGGGGAAGGTGTTGGCGAGCTAGTGTGGGAGATACAATTGCAATTTCTGTACCTGCCATGGGAGCCCTTTTTATTTTCCCCAGAAGTTCCCGTGATTTTTCTTCCACCTTTTCCACATCATCCGTGGGCACTGCCAGGGTGAGTACCAGATCCATCTGACTGGTGGTCTCCTGCAGCACGAAACCTCCTAGATCCTCAATAAGTTCGTTGATTTCCTCGTGTTTGTGAACTCCGCCAATATATGTTAGGGTTTCGTACATAATTTACTCTCCAGAATATGATAACGTGCTTGTGCTCTTTTTAAAGGATTGAGGTGTGCATTTTTATGAGAAGGAATTTCCACAGAATTATTTCCCATAAACTCTATTTCATTGATTAAATCAGGGTTTTGAGCCTGTTTCATATAATCCGGGTATACTAAGAAATCAGGTTTCTCTGTGGTGATGGTGAATCCCATGTCCTGCACTATTTCTCTTATAAAATTTGAGTAAACCTTAACTTTTATTTTTTTCCTTTCATCCAACAAACCCTGTTGAGGATGAAGATATTTCGCATAATCTTTGTTAAATATTTCAAGATCAATTTTTTCAGTGCCTAAAGTATTTGAAATCAAATTTATACTCTCATGTATCTGTTTAAACGTGTTTAACTTAATTTTTATTGCTGGAATATCGGTTTTTGTTTCAGAAAGTACAATTGCCAGATCTGCCCCTTTAAAATTGTTGTCTTCCTTTACAGTGTATTCTGAAACACCAGCCATTTTCACTGCTTCCTGGCACATGGGTGTGGTGAAAATTTTCATAAATAAAACCTCAGTTGTTTTTATAAACTTGATTTCTGTTATTAAAGATGAATAAAATATATTTTTTTATAGTGTTTTATAGTGCCTTTTTTAATACAATCCAATTTTTTTTACAGAGCCCCTCAATTATAAAGATGGGTGGAATCACACCACCCCTATGTGCATGATTAAAAAAAATTTTGCTTTTCTCACCTGATTTCCCCCTAATTAAGTAGCCAATAAGAGCCTACCAAAGATTTAAATAATAAATTAAATAAAAAAAGAACATAACAAGACCGTTTTATAGTGGTCTCGGGATGTGAATGAATTGTTTGGTGCAGATGAAACTCCAAAAACAGCCCCAATAAATGAAGGGGAAGAATACGAGGTTAAAATTGAAGATGTTGGTAAAGAAGGCGATGGAATTACCAGAATTGAAGGTTTCGTAGTCTTCGTACCTGAAACAAAGGTGGGTGATGAGGTTAAAGTTCGAATAACCTCGGTGAGGAGAAGGTTTGCTTTTGCCGAGAAAATCCCGGAATAAGTAAAAATATATTTATTTTTTCCCAATTACTATCTCTTTTTGGTGCTCAAATGCAGGTTTCACTTAGTTTAGAAAGATCTTTTTCTCAAGATGTGGCTATAATGGTGGATGTTCTGCGCGCCAGCACCACCATCACAGTAGCCCTGGAAAAAATCCCATATATAATTCCCACCCTTGAAATAGAGGAAGCTTTAGCCATGGTTCCAGATCACCAGGCATTTATTGCTGGTGAAAGGGGTGGGGCAACCATTGAAGGATTTGATACCGGCAATTCACCTGTTGAAATCCAAAAATTTAGTGGTAAAGCCCTGATTATCACCACCAGTAATGGAACCAGAATCCTGGAAGGTATTCAGGGACTTGCACTCATAGGTTCATTCATAAATGCAAAAGCTGTGGCTCAAAGAGCCTGTGAATTAGCTGATGACCATATTGAAGTAGTTATGGCTGGAGTGAGAGGAGAATTCGCCATAGAAGATTTTCTTGGTGCTGGTGAAATAATTTCTCACTTGAAAGATTATGAACTCGATGAAATGGCACAGGCGGCACTTCTGGCCGCTCAAAATCCTGAATTTGTAGATTATTACGTTAAAAACTCCAGATCAGCTCGTAACCTCAAAAAATTAGGATTTGGTGATGATGTGGATTTCTGCCTGCAAAGAAATATATCCGAAATTGTACCCCAGTTTAAAGAGGGGATTATAAAAATTTCTAACTAGACTCATAAGAACAATCTTTTTATATACTTATATATCATAATTATTGGCTCGAAACTAAACCTCAAACAGTTATCAAAAACAGCTAGGCTTAAAACTAGATTTAAATAAATCATCAAATTTACCCATAATTTCAAAAAATAAATGATGAAGAGTTTAAATTCCCCCTGGCTAAAAATAAATAATTTGATCCACTATAATACATTTATAGGCATTTTTTAACTTATTTAGAGTGATTTAATGGCACCTGAGAATCTAAAAATTATTGGTACCGCCCATGTATCAGAAAAAAGTGTTGAAGAAGTGAGGAATACCATTTTAGAATCTGAACCAGATGTGGTTGCTGTTGAACTTGATGCAGCTCGTTATCAGAATCTACTCAATGAAAAAAATGGTGTGCAACAGGATAAAGAGATTAAAATTAGAGAGGTCCTTAAAGGAAATAATTTAACCATGTTCCTGGTGAGTGGGCTACTAAGTTATTTTCAGAAGAAGATTGGGGAAGAAGTAGGAGTTAAACCTGGTTCAGAGATGTTAGCTGCTGCTGAAGCAGCTGAAGAAGCAGGGGCCAGAGTTGCACTGATTGACCGTGACATCCAGATAACCCTGAAACGGGCATTAAACCGTATGAGCTTCTGGGAAAAGGCAAAGTTCGCCTACAGTATCATTGCATCATTTTTCACCGATGAAGAAGAAGTCATTGATGATATTGAAAGCATAAAACAGGGGGATGCCCTGGAAGAAGTGATGAAATACTTCCAGGAGATGTCGCCCCGTGCTTATGAAGTTCTAGTCCAGGAAAGAGATGCTTATATGGCCCAGATGCTTTTAAATCTAGAGGGTGATGTGGTAGCAGTGGTGGGGGCTGGTCACAAGCAGGGCATCCAGGAACACATAGAACAACCCGAGGGTTTGCCCTCCATTCAACAACTTTCAGAACTGAAAGAATCCAGGATTAACCTTACCAAACTGATTTTATTTCTAATACCAGCACTATTCATAGTAATATTCGCAGTGGCACTTTTCAAAGGCATTAATATCCAGGGGGGAGTTTTAGAGTTTGTTTTACTTACAGGTGGTTTGGCATTCGCAGGTTCATTACTGGCAGGTTCAAAAATCCCTTCTGCCATCACTGCATTTTTAGTGGCACCAGTCACTGCAATACATCCCCTTCTGGCTGCAGGATGGTTTGCAGGTATAGTGGAAGCTAAATTAAGAGGAGTATCCATGGATGACTTGGCAAAATTAACCAAAAGTGAAAGCTGGAGTGATCTGTGGAATAACAATCTATTCCGGATACTGCTGGTGGTGGTGGGTGCAAACATAGGGACGACAATAGGAGTCTTTTTATCCATACCTAACGTTTTGTGGCCTCTGTTGGGTAAAATAATGGGAACATAAAGCAGGATCTTAAAACATGACCCATGAACATCACAATGAACAAATGAAAAATGAACAATTAAAATAAACCATTATAACACAATTATAATTATATACTATGTTTGAAGAGATGGTAAATTATGTACCTGGTATTCAGATGCGACTGTGGACGGGCAGTTTATGCCAGAGAAGGTGTTAAGAGAAAGAAATGTGTTTGTGGGAAGAATTTAAAGGTTTCAGAAAGGCGTATAATGGTAAAAACTGAAGATGCCCAAACCGCTGCTTTAAAGGTGCAGGAACTGCAGGAAGAAAAGTATGGTGGAGCATACCTTACCACTGCAGATAAGATCAAAAAATAAATATTATTTTTCATATAATTTCATATAATTCATTCCATATCATTATCCCCTATTAATAATGGATTATCTCATACATTTCATTTTCAATTTTTCGATAAACAAACTTTAAATATATGCTACAGATATCATACTAACCTTAAAAAAATCCAAAATATAATCCACATATCTAAAAAAATACGGGATTTATTCTATGAAAGAAAGCATCTACCACCTTACACAGCATGGTGAGAGAGAAAACATAGAATTTAAAGAAAATCTTAATTTGAAAACTCATCTTTTTACAGAACGTAAACAACAACTGGCATCCCAGATGAAGTACCGTCTGGAAAAGGGTAAAGGGGAAGCAATTTATTTTATCGGAGTTGACGATGATGGGGAGCTTCTGGGACTTGAAGATAGAAAAATGGATGAATCTCTTCATGTCCTGGGTGAGATTGCCCGTTACGTTAATGCAAAAATCAGTGCTGTTGAAACTGAACCTGCGGGTCGAGGAAAAGTTGCCCAGGTTTTCATAAGTCGTGTTCAAAACAGCAAACCCGACCATCTTTTAATTGGAGTTGCTGGACACGTGGATCATGGGAAAAGCACCCTGGTAGGGACTTTAACCACTGGCACCCTGGATACTGGTTCAGGAAGCACCCGCATATTCCTAGATGTGCAGAAACATGAAATAGAACGAGGACTGTCTGCTGATCTTTCCTTCGCAGTTTATGGATTCAGCCAGGGCACCCCGGTTAGAATAAAAAACCCCCTAAATAAGCGAGAAAAAGCCCTTATGGTGGAAAAATGTGATAAATTGGTTTCTTTTGTTGATACAGTCGGTCATGAACCATGGCTTCGAACCACCATCCGCGGGATTGTGGGACAGAAACTTAGTCACGGTCTACTGGTAGTTGCAGCTGACCAAGGACCAACACATATCACCAGGGAGCATTTGGGAATAATTTTGGCCATGGACTTACCAGTGATGGTAGTAATGACTAAAATTGACATGGTAAAACCTGAGAGAATTAAAGCTGTCCGTCAGGAGATTTTTGACCTGTTGAAACTGGTGGGGAGAATACCATACATGGTGAAAACATACGAAGATGCAGATTTCCTAACAGAAAACCTCAACCATCACCTGGTACCAGTTATTAAAGCATCACCTGTCACTGGAGAAGGTTTAGAACTGCTTGATCGCCTTTTTTCCAATCTTAAAATCCCATCCCACGAGGAAGACGCAAAAAAACCATTTATGATGTATATTGACAAAATATATTCCGTTATTGGTGTGGGAACTGTGGTCAGTGGTACAATAAGGCAGGGAAAGGTTAAAAAAGGTGAGAAACTTATTTTAGGACCTTCTAGTACTGGTGATTTCCTTCAGGTTAGTGTTAAAACCATAGAAATGCATCATTACCGCAAAGAAAGTGCTAGCGTGGGAGAAGTGGTGGGGATATCCATTAGTGGAGTTGAAATGGATGAAATAAAAAGGGGTATGATTATATGCCATCCAGATTATAATCCTCGCGCAGTGAGAGAGTTTGACGCTGATGTGGCCATTCTTGTGCATCCTACAACAATTAAGGAGGGATATGAGTGCATAACCCACATTGAAACCATTGCTGAAACCACTTGCTTCCGCCCCATTGACCATGAATACCTGTCCGCAGGTGACACCGGTCAGATTAGAATGAGATTCAAGTACCGGCCATTTGCCATCCGTGAAGGTCAGAAACTAATATTCCGTGAGGGAAAAAGTAAAGGCGTGGGAACTGTCACCCGTTTAGCCAGTGAATCGAAGTAATTTTATAAAAAAATTTAAAAAAACATTATCATCAATTTTTTTCCCATTTCTTTAATAAAAACTTAATAATATACACTTTAAACTTTAATAATCCACTAAATAAAAAGTTTAATCGTCCCTTTAATTTTAATCGTCCCCTTTAATAATTTCACACATTTCACAAGCTTTGCATATTAAAGAAGATGAAGGCTCGCCACATATCTGGCACTCACAGAGTTTAACTTCTTCTTTTTTATCCAGCTTCAGGTTTTTCTGGAAAAAACTAAGCATGTTTCTCTTGATGCCTGGTTGGTTCTCTTCTAAACTATTTAAGTAATTTTTTAGCCGGGATCGGAGAGACTGATATGCATATGGACATTCAGCCAGGTGTACATCAATATCATTCATCACAGCCCACATACCCACCTCCTTTTCTGCAACAAGCCACAGAGGTTTGATTCTGGGCACCATTTTAGGGTGGATTCGTTCCTGTATGGGTCCGAATTTTCCAAATCTCCTTATATCCGCCCTTACAAAACTCATTAAAAAGGACTGAACCTCATCATCCAGATTATGTCCTGTGGCTAGCTTGTCGGCTCCAAGATTATAAGCTGTGCGGTTTAGATGGTAGCGTCTGAAAACACCGCAAGGGACACATGCAGTCGGATAAAAGTGAGATGCATCATCCAGGGTGAACCCCAACTCTTCTTTTAGAGACACTTCATACAACTCCACTCCCAAAGATGAGGCATTTTTTCTGGCAGATCTTATTCCCTGTTCACGGTATCCCTGAATTCCCTCGTCAATTAGAATAGCTAAAAGTTCAAAATCTAAATAAGATTCATTCTGGAGCTTACTTAGAATATGAAGGGTTAATAAACTATCTTTCCCCCCAGAAAGAGCCACAGCTATTTTATCGCCATTTTCAATGAGATTATAATCATTTATAACCTTTTTAACCCTTTTTTCCAGTTTTTGATTGAAGTTATGGCCATTCAGGGGTTTCATAAATATTATATTGGCATTTGAACATAAATATCTAGTATGATATCAGCTGAACTGACCATAATCCCCATTGGCACTCCAAGTTCCAGTTTGAGTAAATATGTGGCTGCCGCAGTAGCTGCTTTAGATGAAACTGGCATAAAATATCAATTAAGCGGTATGGGAACTTTACTGGAGGCTGAAAATCCTGAAGAACTCTTTGACGCTATTAAAATTGCACACGAAGCAGTTTTCAAAGAGGGAATGGATCGGGTGGTTACCAGTGTGAAAATAGATGATCGCCGGGACCAGGACCGAACCATGGAGGATAAGGTGCGCTCGGTAGAGGAAAAATTGGGATAGGCTTCGATGATGATTAACTTGTAAATAAGTTAACTTGTAAATAAGCCTTAGTTAGTAAAACTTTAATTAAATCAGATGATTAATATTCCAACTCTGAAAATGATTAGAATAATTCTATCCATACCTTGTTTCGTGAAGTAAGTTGTCCAAAATAACGATGGATTATGGTAAAATTTATTGTAAAATTTTACCAGTCCTAATTTTACCATTCCTGATAGGGAACAAGAGGAGTCCTTTTAAGATCAATACAATAATATCCCTTGGTGATTACATAGAACTGAAATTTATCCAAATCCCCTCCTTCAGCCAAATACTCATCTAAAATCCTTCTAAACTCTGTTTCACTGGCATCAGAAAGAATAGCTGCTGTATGGTCTTCTCTACTTATTTTATTGGTTTTCTTACGTTTTTCAGAAATCTTATCTATAAAAAAGGTGTTTAAAGTTCCTGTTTTTATTTCAAAAGTTCCATTATCAGCCTGGTCCCCTTTACCTCTTCCGAACATAATTTCATCCCTCTTTTTAGTATATGAAAATATTACTGTAAATTACTGTGTTAAACATAATGAATATTATTTTTGGGATGAATAAAAATAGACTTATCCAGAAAAATTAAAAATGAGAAAAATGGAAAAATTGATAGAAAAAATTATAGAAAAATAATCGAATTCCATTCAAACTTTAATCTAAAAAATAATATCTGATACTGCTTCTAATGATATGGATATCTTTTCCAGTTCTTCAACAGTCAATCCTGGATGCACTGGTAGGGAGAGAACTTCCGAGGCAGCTTTTTCTGTTTCAGGGCAATTATCATTATACCCCATTTCCTGATATAGTTTCTGCTTGTAAATGGGGGTGGGGTAATGGATTCCGGTTCCAATTCCTTCCCGATTTAGATATTCCATTGTATCGTTTCTTTTTCCGTTTTTAATCCGAACTGTGTACTGGTGGAACACGTGACGGACTTCTGAAGAAACGTAAGGTGGATCTATTCCCTTTATAGTTTCTATGTGTGCGTTGAGGTATTCTGCATTTTCTATTCTTTTCTGATTGAATTGATCCAGCTTTTCGAGTTGCACCAGACCTATGGCAGCTGCTATGTCCGTCATGCGGAAGTTATATCCTAGAATTATGTGCTGGTATCTTTCTTTTTCACCGTGTGCTCTGAGCATTCTGGCTTTATCTGCCATTTCAGAATTGCTGGTGGTGATCATTCCACCTTCACTGGTGGTCATGTTTTTGGTGGGGTAGAAACTGAAGCAGGCCAGATCTCCCAGTGATCCTACTTTTTTATCCTTATACAATGCACCGTGAGCCTGGGCAGCATCTTCAATAACCACCAGATCATGTGATTTGGCTATCTGGTTTATCTGGTCCATCCTGGCTGGCTGGCCATAAAGATGAACCGGGATGATAGCCTTAGTTTTCTGGGTGATGGCTTCTTCAATCCTATCCGGATTCAGATTGTAAGTTTGAGGGTCTATATCCACAAAGACGGGTCTGGCTCCAACATAAAGCGCACAGTTACCTGTGGCTGCGAAACTAAAGGGCGTGGTTATAACTTCATCACCCTTTCCCACACCAGCTGCAAGTAAAGCCAGATGTAATGCTGTGGTTCCTGAGCTTACTGCAATGGCCTCTTCAACTCCAATATAACTGGCAAAGGCCTCTTCAAATTCTGCTACCTTAGGGCCCTGAGCTATGAACCCTGATTTTAATACTTTTTCCACTTCTTCTATCTCTTCCTGTCCAATAAGAGGCTTGGCAACTGGTATCATTAAATTCACCTGAAATTTGACTTAAAAATTGTTAAGTTAACTTTAGCATGTTTTTTTATTAATAAAAAAGCACTTAATTAAAGTCTTTTAGAGCATACAATTTGAAAAATGTATAATTTTTAAAAGACCTTTACACTTTGAAATTGCATTTCTCCATTTTTTAATTGTTTTCTATCTTAAAAAAACATGCCCCCTCTCCAAAAAATATGAATGATTGTTGAATTTGAATGTTCATGGGTTAAAGTTCGCTAAATCTTTTTAATTATGTTATTTTTACATTATGTTATTTGATTTTACCACATTTATATGATGTCCTATATATTTACGTGTTGTTTCCATTTAAAATCTCTTTAATCTCTTTAATGAAATATTCGAGTTATTTTATCTTTCCGGTTCCAGAAAAGGATGGTAATTGTCATGAATGCTTGCATTAACAAGAATGGAATGCCTGAAAAAGGGTCTGCTGGTTGAGCTGTGTACAGTGAGGGTAGTCCAGGGAGACCGGAATCAACAGAGTTGTATATTAAAAATACATAGAGGTTGTTTCCAATATGCACTCCCATTGCTGTTTCTATTCCATTATCTCCCAATGTGATGATACCCAACATCATTCCCAAAATGAAGGTTGCCAATACTATGGACAGATTCACCATTAAGGAGGTTCCATTGAAGAAATGTACCAGTCCGAAAATTAAGGATGTTATCACTAGTGGTACCCATGGTTTTTCAGATAGTAAACTGAATCCCTGCATCAGGTACCCTCTGAATAAAATTTCCTCAAAAGAGGCTTGTATAGGAACCACCAAAAGGCACAAGACCAGTAGGATAATAAAACCATTGAAATTGAAGGTAACCTGGTAACTTTGTGGATTGAAAATGAGGTCAGGAAGAGAAAATAGCAACATGATCACCAGCCATATTATCAATCCTTTGAGTAACAGTTTCCAGCGTAAACCGGGAAGTGTGTTAATTATTCCTAAAAAACGTTTATGATGTAAAAATCGGATGCAAATGTAGAAAAGGAAAACTGAAAGGGTGTAACTAACTCCCAATAATACAATAAGGATGAAAGGACTGGATAAAGTTGTTTGGAGTACTTTCAGAATATCTGCTGCTCCTCCGGGTGACAGGAAAACTGAATACATGACTAAGAGTGTTGCCACCAATATTCCAGATAAGAGAGTTCCACCAGCAAGGGATAAAACAGAGGTTAGAAGGTATCTCCACCAGCTGTTTTTTCCTTCATGAGCATTGTCTAAAAATGATATTGATGACATGTTAATTTCCAACCCATAATCTTATTCATGATTAATTGACTAGTTTTATATATCATATTATAAGTTAATGACACTTATGAGCTAAGATATTTAAAGTTTGGTGTTATTAGATGTTTGAGGTTATTTGATGGACTTTTTATTTATAGAAGAGGGTGAGGTGAGGATTAAAGTACCGCATTTTGAAAAAGTGTCCTCTAAAGCCCCTGTTTTTTATAATCCAGTTATGGAACTCAACCGGGATCTTTCTGTGGCTGCCCTGAAGATGTATCGACTAAGTCGTGACGAGGATATCAATATTTGCGATGCCTTCGGAGGGAGTGGTATAAGGGCCATAAGATACTCTAAAGAAATAGGAGGTGTTTCTCTTGCTGTGGTGAACGATTTAAACCCACGGGCAGTGGAACAGGCCCAAGAAAATATTGAGGAAAATGGACTAACCAATGTGAAGGTATGCCAGGAGGATGCCAATTTTTTACTTCGCAAATGCAGAGGTAAGTTTGATGTGGTGGATATTGATCCTTTTGGGACGCCTGCACCCTACATTGAATCTGCTGCTGCCAGCATAAAGGCTGGTGGGCTGATCTGTGTAACTGCCACTGACACTTCTGCCCTTTGTGGAACTTACAGGAAGCCATGCATCAGAAAATATGGTGCTAAACCCCTGAAGAATGAGTACTGCCATGAAACTGGTCTTCGTATTCTGGCAGGTTTTCTTTGCCGGAGTTTTTCCAAATATAAAAAATGTTTAGATTTCCAATTCTCCCATAGTTCTCAACATTACATGCGCCTTTACGCCCGGGTGGAGAAAGGTGCTGAAAAAACTGACCAGTCCCTGGAAAACCTTGGCTACATAGCTCACTGCCCCCAATGTCTGAATCGTGAGGTTTTCAAAGGAATGGTGCCAAGAATCCCCTTAAAATGTACTGAATGTGGTGAGGTTTGGAATGCGGGAGGTCCTCTGTGGTGTGGGGAAATCCAGAATCCTGATTTCGTTCAGGGTATGATGAATTTAATCCCTGATTTACATCTTAATAGGGAAAATGAAGCTCTTAAACTGCTGGATAAATGTTATAATGAAGCAGGAGCCCCTGCCACATTTTATGACCTGCATGCCATTTGCAGGAAGTTAAAGGTGGGTGCCCCTCCCATGAGTAGTATTATTTCCACTATTGAAAAAAGAGGATTTCTAGTATCCAGAACCCATTTTAATCCAAATGGTGTTAAAACTGATGCTCCGCTAAGTTTAATAGAAAATATAATTTTAGAAGTTAATCAGGTATAGGGTAGGTTTAGTAATTTTTTTGGAAGAACCCGCAGATAATTTTAAGCAATATAAACAATTTAAAAATGGATAATAGTTTTTCAATAGCTATAGTAGATTACTTAATATTTTTCACTGTTGGGTGAACTTTTGTATCCAGTTTTTATAAAATGATGGTTCCTTTATTATTTCTTTATATAGTTCTTCAAAAGCTTTTTTTAAATCTTCTACGTTATTATAATTGTTTATTGATATTATTCCTTTTATTTTTCTCCAAACATCTTCAATTGGGTTTAGATCTGGAGAATATGGTGGTAAAAATATTAAATTTATATTTAGAATTTCCGCTATTTTTTGGACTAATTTAGTTTTATGCACCCTGTAATTATCTAAAACTATGTTTAATCTCTTTTCTTTATTCAAATAATTGACTATTTCTTCTTTATTAACATTTTCCAGTAGTTTATCTCTTTTTATCCTGTCGATTTTACGAATATTAGTTAGTTCTTCTCTGTTGCAACGTTTACTGATTTTTTGGATTTTTTCATTTTGGGTTAAATTTTCGTTATCGAGATCATGGATAGTTTTTTCTCTAAATTTAGTTTCACTCATTTGTTTTTCAATTAAAATTGATTGTGCGTAATTTGTTGTTAGATTAATATTATTTATAGCTTTATTTAGTAATTCTATTCCTTTATCATTAGACATATTCATTATTCTCATTTGTATAATTGTTTTTGAAAGTTCATGTGCCTTAGTTGTGGGTGAAAACTCGAAATAAGATTTACAATTCACTCCTTGTAATCCTGTGCCATTTAATTTGAATTGTTCTGGATTTTTTTTAATGATATTCTTTGTTCCTGGCAAATACAGTGTTCGGCGTGAGTTTGTTGTATTTTGAACACCCACTGAATCTAAAAAAGCTAAATATTCATTATTTAGATTAATTTGAGCTATGTTTTTTTTAATGTTTCTTCAGCATTTTCAGGTTTCTTACTGTAAATAGGGAATGGTTTACCGTAATTTAAGTTTAATTTCTTTTTACATATCTCCCAAGCCTGTTTATAAGAATAATTAACCCCGTATTTGTCACTAATTAATTTTTGAACCTCACGAATACTATAATTCTTTTCTGAGTTAATTATTATTTCCTTGAGCTCTTCAAATTGTTCATTGGTTAAAAAACTAGGTCTTCCACCACCATATTTAGGAATCAAACCATTGAAACCTTCTTTATTATATTTTTTCAGCCAATTGAAACCAGTTTCTCTAGTAACGCCCACTAATTCTGCAGCATGCGAAATAGGCTTTTTCTGCATGACCATTTTCAAAAAAATAGCTCGCTGATACACCTTAACATCAACTCTAAGCTCAGAAATAATCTCATCTAACTCTTGAATAGTTAAATGATTCTCTATTTTAATTTTGCTTTTCCCAACCATAAAAAAATATCTGTAACTAATCAGTTAAATAAGTTTCGTAATTAACTATAGTTATATTTGACTTACAATATTTCACCTTTTTCGGAAAAAGTTACTTCACTTACCAAATCATCCATCCTATCCTTGACATAATCTAAATCTAATTTTTCCTTTATTTTTTCCTTCTTCAGCCCTGCAAGAGATAATATGGCCATAATAATACTGATGATTCCCCCAAATATAACCACACGATGCATTCCGGTGGTGAAATCATAGGCTGCTAAATTATACAGGACTGGTGATTGAAGAGTGCTGGGAGTTATAGTGGTGTATAACAGTAGGCCGGCGAAGCTAACTGCAAAAACCATTCCCAAATTCCGCATGGTTACAATAATACTTGAAACCATCCCTGAAGCTTTATCTGGAACATGGGCCATTATGGCACGGTTGTTGGGAGATTGGAAGAAAGCTGCACCTACGCCTAAAAGTGCAAACCTCCAGGTCACATCCACCAAGCTGGAGAATATGGTTAATTGGGTCATGGAAAAGAGAGCCAGAGCAGATATGATTGAACCGGTAAATGCCAGATATCTTGACCCCATTTTATCAGAAAGTGAGCCACTTAAGGGTGCCATGAACATCATAATTACAGGGGCTGCTGTTAAAACCATACCCGTCACATTTGAACCTAAATGAAGAACTTTCTGCAGGTAAAAGGGCATTATGAAAAATACCATATACATGCAGAGATAGTTAAGGAAAAGGGCCAGGTTGAAAGCAGAAAATTTCATCTTCCTAAAAAGGGATAGATTCAACAAGGGTTCATCAACCCTTCTTTCATTCCATATGAACATAATCAGAGTGAATAATGCAAAAAATCCTATAAAAACAGTAATCATATCTATTCCTTCCCTTTGAATGTAATTCAAACCGTAAACAATAGAAAATAGACATGAAAATTGTAAAAAAGTACCAGTTAGATCCCATTTAACCTTTTCTCCAGTGTTTCGGTCTAATATGAAATAGCACAAAATTAAGCTTAAGGCACATAGAGGTATGTTTAACAGGAAAATAGATCTCCAGCCTCCCCATGATTCGATTAAACCTCCAATTGCAGGGCCTAAAGCCAATCCTGCGGCAATTGCAACTGCATAAATTCCCAGTGCCCTGCCCAGTTCTTCAGTGGGGAAAGATTTTTTTACAATTCCCAGAGATACTGAAATCATCATAGCTGCAGCAACACCCTGCACAGCCCTGAATATAATTAAAAAGTAGATGGATGGGGAGCTGCTGCACAGAAGAGAAGACAATATAAAAAACACCAAGCCCAGCATGTAAAGCCTTTCATGGCCTTTGGAATCACCAACCCTTCCAAAAAATAATACTAAACTTAGCATAAAAAGTAAATAAGCTGTTAAAACCCATTGAGCTGTTGCAACAGAAACATTGAAAAATTCAGTTATTGAGGGGAGGGATACATTTACAATCCCGGCATTAATGGGAACCACCGCGGTCCCCAATGCTATGGCAATTAAAATCTGCCATTTTCTTTCCATATTTCTTTGCAAGAAAAGCACCTGAACTCTTATTGAGAGATAATAAGGATTTATTCACTTATTCTGTCCACATATAACAGTCCAGAACTATCAACTAGGTCTTTAAATTCATCAGTTTCTGATGCAGCTTCTAAAGCATCTTCTATGTCTTCAAGGATGGCTTTGAGTTTTGATTCAAAATTAGAATAATCTCTTTTCAAGGTTAAATGGACAATTATTTTTTCATCTTCCAATTTACATATTTTACGCCCTTTTTCATCAACTGATAATTGAATTTTAACATCCATTTTCTCTCACCAGATAAAATTATTATGCCTTCAGATCACTATTTATGATCATTTCAACACTTGAAGTGCATGAGCAATTCAATGTGATTCATAAGATATATAATTTATTCTCCAGACCCAAGTTTTCTAAAAAAAACCCGAATTTACATTTCAAGGCAATCTTTTATTAAAAAAAATTCCGTTAATTAATAAAAATAATATTAGTTCATTATTAGTTTATGCAAATTCTAATTCGAATAAGGCCTAATTTAAATAAGGAACTTAAAATCTAAAAATAAATTCATTCCAGACAATTAATTTCTTTTTTTAATGTCAATTGCCTTTGTATATAAGCCTTTGTATATAAGGCAGCAAAATCCAAGCAGATTTCCAATATAAATGATATGATTTTCAAATATTCACTCCAGTGGATTTTCGTTTTTCATTTTTTACACTTGAAATGTATGAGTGTTAAATTAAAAGTATACTAAATCCAGGAGAAATGATGTTGAAAAAGGAATTGAAGTAAAAAAAGATTTAATTTTAATGATTTAGAAAATAATTAAGTTAAACCCCATAATATATCAAAATACCTATTTATTGCGACGAAAACGTTCAGGAGTAGTAGTTCGTGGGATGTTTCGATAAAATTCACCGGCAGTGTCTATGATTTCAATTGAAATATCACCAATACGTTCAAAAGCCTTCACAACTCGTGATAAAGAGAGGTAATAGTTGGATCGGTCCTTATCCATTACATCATCATCTGCCATTTGAGTGGCAATGTTGTTCAGGGCTTTCCTTTGCAAGGCATGGATCTTTTCTTCATGATCCATGACATTATCTTTAAGTTCCAGACGCTCATCTAAAAATGCCTCCATGGACTGATTCACCATTTTTCGGGCAGTGCTATACATGGATTTAAGAGTTTCCATCATCTCTTCATCAATTGGATCCGAGTCTTGGAGGGCGAAGTTGGCGATATGGCAGGTGTGGTCGGCAATACGTTCCAAGTCATAGGCAACCTCCCCCAGAACCATGGTTTTACTGAATTCAGAATAAGGGTTGATGGATATCACAGTCTCCACAGATGAACGGACCTTTTCGTGCATATTATTTGAGATATAATCCAGTTTTAGTGCTTCATCAGCCATTTCAGAATCATAATCTTTTAGTGCTTCAAATGACATGTCAAACTGGCGGCAGACATGTTTAGCCATATCCCGTAACATATCCTTAATCAGGAATGTACCAGCATGTTCACGGGAGGTTTTCTCCTCATCGAACATTTCTGAAAATTCATCAAACTTCTTAAGATCAAGAATATAGGCTCTGCGAACTACTCCTTCCTTAATTAGTGGTTGTAATAATTTAGTAACATACCTGCGAGTTAACCCTAATTTTTCAGCGATCTCATCCTGCGTGGTAGGGTTATCATACAAAATTACTTCCAAAACCGCTTTAAGAGTGCTATTTTTTGCTCTGTTACTCATTTTATCATTGCCTAATACATTATCTGTTATCTTAATATTTAAACTATTGTTTATTCTTCTATCCAACCCTTTCTCACCATCTAGACTCTGAATTCATCATGACTGTTCAATTTGATCTTCTTCACCATTAATCTTCACAGAATCCTGAACAATTGATACAATTACATACAAAAGAACAGCTATTAATCCAATTGAAATTATTTCACTGAATTGATGAAACACCGGCGAGTAATATGCTACTATTGGTGATTTATAATCCACAAATCCGGCTAAAAGTTTCACCACACCCACTGCCATTATTATCACACCATAGAAAGGAGAGATCCTATCCGGTTCAAGGAGAGGATAAACCCCCATAATCAGAAGTCCCACACCTATAGTTCGGAAAAGATTCCAACCAGTGGCTGACTCCAGTGACTGGAATAATAAGTCAGGCCGATGGTAAAATGAAGCCAGTAAATATATCACTTCAATACCCAAGATTATGATTAAAGGGAAGACAAAAAATATGCTACTTTCCACTTTCTGGGTTTTAAGAGATGCTTTTCCTTCCAGAGGCTCTTTGAAGAAATGGGACATTAACTGGTAAAGCATGGAACCTAATACTGCACCAATTACAGTCCCGGTTATTCCTAATTGGGAGGTGGTGAAAGCCACAATACCAGAAATAACACCAGCCATGATTATATCTAATAATTTTGACATATTATCCCAAACTTCACTCTTTTATAAACATTATAGAACCAATCCCGGCCAGATTTAATCTATTCATTCTAGAATCTTATAAAAAGATTTTGAATCATATTATATGATTTTAAAGAATATACCTAGAAACTGATTAAAGTTAATTTTTAAACTTATTCTAAAAAGGGTAATTCCAATCATGTGATATAATATATAATTATATTTTAAAATTGTATTAATCACACCTACTATTTAATATCTTCATACTTTATTTATAGATTTATGATTAGAATAATAGAACATATGTTTTATCTTTAATTTCCCAGAATAAGTGAATAATCTGCATTTCACTTCTATTACCCTCTTAATCAAACTGGTCATGGAAAAAATCAATGAAAAAATATTTCGGATTCTTGGTAGGACCCTATTTTTATTTAAATTTATATTCGACTAAAATGTGTTTATTGGGTTCCCATTGAGTTGTGACGGGTGGAGCAGACCACGTACTCCTCATTTTCTACCTTAACAGAGTAATTTGCCAGTAGGTTTTTTCGACCGGTTTCAGTGTCCACCAGGTTCACCTGAAAATTTTCATCTTCAAAGGAGAGTTGGTTGTATGATGGCCTGGTTTGACCCCTCAATTTCCGGGTGGTGGCAGTTCCTGAGTTCAAAGTTACCATCTTCTCAACCATCCATACATTGGGAACATGTTTATGACCATTTAAAACCAGATCAACACCATTATCAGTTAAAAGCCTCAGTAAATCACCAGAGTCCAGTAAAATATTTCTTTCCCTACCGGTTTGAGGTATGGGCATGAGGTGATGGTGGAAAGTGACAACTTTACCCATATTGTCCGGTATTTTTTCCAGTTGAGTTTTCAACCACTCCATCTGATCAATACCAATCTGCCCATCATTAATATCTGGTTCAGATGAATCCAGGCCAATGATTGCATATTCCCCATCTTTGTCCACATGCACAAACTTACGATGCCCGATGAGGTCTTCATAGTGGAGAAGACCAACATTACGGGCATCGTGGTTACCTGGAATTATATATGTTTTGGTAATAGTCCTTAATTCATCAGCAAAGGCAGCAGCTTCCTCATACTCATGAGGATATCCATTGGTTGTCAGATCACCGGAAACTATGATCAGGTCCGGATTCTCTTTTTCCAATTGTTGTAGAAGATTATTTTTCAAATCATGAGAAAAGTTCTTCTCTCCAAAGTGAACATCAGATATTTGAATAATTCTTTCTCTCATCTCATCACCAGTATAGATCCCTTAACCAATACTATCACACCATTACACCAATTGAAAATATAATCAAGTGGTGTCTGAGCTTTATAGGTTTATAAATCTTACCTCTTTAAATACTTTAATGAGTCTTTTCGAGGATATTAATCTATCCTTAGGCTAAACCCTCAAACTTACAAAAATTTAACTCCATCTAAAGTTTAAAAAACTGTAAAGAATGAACAAAAGATTAAAAAAAGCCTTAGGGGGGATTCGAACCCCCGGCCTATACCTTACCAAGGTATCGCTCTACCGGCTGAGCCACTAAGGCAGTAGTTATAATTAAACTTTTTAGTATTTAAACTCTTTTTTTATTTTTAAAAACTTATAAAAAGGTTGTTTAAACTCAAATTGTTAAGGTTATTAAGTGCAGGGGAAGGGATTCGAACCCTCGAAGGCCTACGCCAGAGGATCTTAAGTCCTCCCCCTTTGGCCGCTCGGGCACCCCTGCATAACTCCAAGTGGGCGAACTTCATATATTAAGTTAACGGTTCCTCTGGAGAATAAATCTCAAAAAAACACACTTTTGATTGTGATAAAAAATGTGAAAAAATTAACAAAAAAAGTGGTTTTTTAAAATTATTTATTCTTCATTAAGTCCTCTTTAAGCACCATACTACATTCCACTAATTGCAAGGGTATCCCACATAGTGTGGGAAGTCCACTGTGACCTTAAAAGGTAATTTTATAAATATAAACTAAATTATACTACTCATAGTGAAAAATGTCTAATATATCGTTGGCTGATGGGTGTGATGATGATAATCTCAAAAGATGAATGCGGATACTGTGGGTCATGTGTAGCGGTGTGTCCCCTTGGCCTTCTGGAACTATATGAGATGGATATCATTATAAAGGAAGGATGTGAAGAATGTTCTTTTTGTATTTATGTGTGTCCGCTGGGAGCGATAAAAGAGGGTAAGAATGAAATATGATGTTGTAGTTGTAGGAGGGCGTATTGGTGGGTCAACTGCATCTATATTTGCTTCTAAAAATGGTGCAGATGTGCTTATGATCGAGAAAAATCAGGAGATTGGAACTCCAGTTCAGTGTGCTGAGGCTACCAGCTCCCAAACTTTTAAAACCCTGGAGATAGAACCTTCCTCCAAATACGTGTGCTCAGAGATTTACGGTGCCGATGTATATGCTCCAGATGGTACTCATGGCCATTTAGAAGGAGGTTATGCTGAAGGTTTTATTTTAGAGAGAAAAATATTTGACAAACACTTGGCGATAGAAGCTGCCAAATCAGGGGCAGATATCATGGTAAAAACCAGAGTCCGGAATCTCATTACCCGGGAGGGCAGAGTATGCGGAGTGGTGGCTAAACATATGGGAAAAACCCTGGAGATCAAAGCAGACGTGGTTATAGCGGCTGATGGGATTGAATCCCGTGTAGCCCAGATGGCAGGTTTAAATACTACCAGAACCCCTGAAAGTTTATATTCATGTGCACAGTACGAAATGGTTGGCCTTGAAACCGATCCTCATTATCTTAAATTCTATTTAGGCCAGAAAATAGCCCCCAAAGGATATGCATGGATATTTCCCAAAGAAGAAAATGTGGCCAATGTAGGAGTGGGTGTAAGAAGTAACACTAAAACAGCCTACTATTTCCTTAAAAAATTTACCTCCAAAATAGATGCCACCCCGGTTGAACTTAATGTGGGTGGAGTTCCAGTAACCGGTCCAGTTGAGAAAACCTACACCGACGGTTTGATGGTTGTTGGAGATGCTGCAGGGCAGGTGGAACCATTTACTGGTGGAGGAATCCATGTAACTGCCCATTGTGGTCGTGTTGCTGGTGAAGTGGCTGCTGAGGCTATTGAAAAAGATAAATTCTCAGCAAATTTTTTAAAAAAGTATGAAACTCGCTGGAAGAAAGAAATAGGCCATGATCTTAAACAATCCCTTAAGTATCGTAAGATAATGGATCAGTTAAGTGACGAAGAAATGAATATTCTGGCTAAATTCCTCAAAGGACAGAATTTGGAATCAATCTCTAAAATGTCCATGCTTGGTTTTGTACGTGAATACCCCCAATTTTTAAAACTCTTAAAAGAGATATTATAGTTATATTAGTTAATTATATCATTAACCACAGTAAATAGTAATAATGATAATAAAAATTGAAAGTTGCTAACTCAGTGAAATTGCCGGAGTAGTTTAATGGTTTCAATAGATCTAGATGTGGATGATCTGGAAGAGAAAAGAGATGTTGAGGGCCTTATAAAAGCCCTTAAACATCAGGATTATCTTACCCGGAAGGAAGCAGCTCGTGCTTTGAAGAAGGTTGGTGATGAACGAGCTGTGGATGCTCTTATAGATTCTTTGCGCTATAAAAGCTGGCATTCTGATTACATAATTTTAAGTGCAGTTAGGGAGAATTCAGCTGAAGCATTAGGGAGAATAGGAGATAAAAGAGCAATTCCCTATCTTATTGAGTCACTTGAAGATGATCCTGATGAAGAGGTGCGTTTGAAAGCTGCCTGGGCTTTGGGCGAGATTGGTGACCCGGAAGCTGTGGATGCCTTAATCAATGCCTTAAGTGATCAAAGCTGGAGTGTTAGAAGAACTGCAGCCAATTCTCTAGGATTAATTGGTGATCATCGGTCTGTTCCTTACCTTATAAAGTCTCTGGAAGATAGTGACTGGCATGTACGCAAATATTCAGCTGTGGCTTTAGGGAAAATGAAGGATAAATCAGCGATCCCCGTCCTTTTAGAAGCAATGGATGATGAAGATGCAGATGTACGTTGGAAAGCCATGCTGGCACTGGGAAAGATGGGAGAAATCGCAGTTAAACCCCTGATAGAAACTCTTAAAAATAAAAATTGGCGCGTGAGAGCCAAGGCAGCGGAAGTATTAGGTAAAATTGGTGGTGAAGAGGCTCTGAATGCATTAATATGTCTGCTTTTAGGTAAAAATGCGGATAAAAATCGCCATGTTAGGGGAAAGGCTGCAGAAGCACTGGGAAGAATCGGAGATGAAAGAGCTTTAGAGGCCCTGGCAAATGCTCAGAAAGATGAATATAAATATGTTAGGGATAAAGCAGATGTTTCAATCCAAAAAATTCTTAAACCACATGAAAAAGCCCGTATTTTTAATTATGATAATGGTGAGGTTTCTTTCGATTATTCGGAACATTGGGAGATTGTCAACACTGCAGATGCTAAGAAAGTTGTTCGAGGTTTGTATGCCAACAATACCATAACCCTATCCCTTAACCGCAATACTGATGTGGCGGAAATATCATCAGAAGAATTTGCCGAGATGCTCAAAGACGTGTTCCGAATCCAGGGTAGTGAAGTAGTTGATGAGAGAAGTTTTGAAAAATACGGGATGGATGTCTACGAGATTTATGGTGAAAATCATGATGTAACTCCCACCAGTATTCTGATAGTATCCTTCAAAAAAGAAAATTTACTTTATTATATGTGGTTTGTGGGGGATCCAAAGGCTTTTGAAGACGCAAGTGAGGATATAGAAATTATGGTGGATAGTTTCTATATTTACGGATGAATTATTAATAAATTGAGAAATGATGTATTTTTGATTTATTTATGCTGAAAATACCTTCTCATCTATCTATGCTTTTAAATTCACCTTTAAAAACTTTTTTAGCTAATCTGAGAATTAAATACCTTTAGATCCGTAAAAAGTGAATCAAACTTTTGTTGGGTGAATGAATAATTGATTAGAAAAGCTTCCGGGAAAAACTGTGAAGATACTGTTCAAGTATCTATTCAGGAATCCAAAAACATTTATTTTGCTGTTGGTGTTTCATCTAGTGGAAAAGTTGTTAGGGTCTTTCTCCCAGTTCCCAGCAGTGAGTTATTATATGAACAATTTTCCAATGAATTCAGTGATTTTGAATTGACTGATGATTATCAACCCCTTGTTCTGGAGATTATGAAAATTTATGATGGTAACGAAAGCAGTTTTAATCTGGATAGTGTAGAGTTATCTCTTAATAAATCGGAACTAGTGAGGAACCCAATTAACAGTGAATTTAAACTTCGAGTATTAGAGAAGGTGCTGGAAATTCCTCGGGGGGAAGTTAGAACTTATAAAGAAGTTGCCGAATCTTTAAACAGTAGAGCTTGGAGGGCAGTGGGTAATGCCCTGGCAAAAAATCCGTTACCTCTGATTATACCCTGTCACAGGGTAGTTAAATCAGATCTAAGTCTGGGTAATTATGTTGGTGGTGTGGAAATGAAAAAGAGATTGTTAAAAAAAGAGGGGGTGAAGATTAACAGTCTACGGATTATAAGACCATAACCTTCTTTTTTCTGCAGTGTTTAGTTTATGTTTAAAAATATATTGAAATAAACCATTCCCATAAATTTTTCTCTAAGGACTACAGTTTATTCTGATAGGCTTTCATGGCTTCGTTAAGGACTTCTGTGTAAGATAAGTCTTTTTTAAGTTCTTCCAGATCTTCCACTGAGAAAATCTTAAGAACATTATCTTTGCAGGCTTCTACGCAAGCTGGGAGTATCTGGTCCTCGGCATCAAGGCATAATGTACATTTCTGAACGGCCTTTTTCTCCTCATCCATAACCAGCATACCCACAGGACAGGCAATCATGCACAGCCTACAAAGAATACATGCATCTTCATCCACCATTAATGTGCCATCTTCTTCCCGTATAGCACCTGTTGGACATATCCTGGCACATGGAGCTTTATCAGGATGGCATTGCAGGCAGAACAGGGGTACAGTGCTGGTTTTCTTAGTCCGGGCCACTCCATGCACTTTCTTACAGGCATTGATGCAGTCTTCGCATTCACTGCAGCGTCGGGGATCAATTACCATCAGAGTCTTCATTTTATCACTTTCCATTTATTGCATTTAATAGCAAGTTCCATGGATTTCTAGGACTTCTCCTTAAGTTTATCCAAGAAGTCAGGTATTCCTGATGAGTCTCTTGGACCAACCAGAACTTCCCATCCACTTTCGTCTTCAATCTCTCCACTGACCGGGGCGGACAATCCAGGTATGATTAGTGTACGGTTTTCTACTTTATCTTCAATTCCAGTTTCCTTGATAAGGTCGGCCACTGCTTCTGCATTGAGCTGACCACCTGCCAGGGAAACATCAACTGCCCGGCCTTCAGTGTCCAGAACCAGGAGATAGGTGTTGGCTTTACCCTTTATATCTCCTTCCACAGTGTAGAAGGTTAGGGCAAAGTTGGTGGTCATGAGTACTGGTGAATCTTTGTCCACCTCACCGAATTCATACAATCCTGCGTCCACTGCCTGAGGCTTCCTGGGGTCTGTGTAGATGCCCTGTCTTAATGTTAGGACTGGTATTAATTCCCAGATGTTGGTTCCGTGGAATATTAAGATGTCTGCGTATTTATTCATAAGGGTTGCGGCTATGGTTGCCTCCCGGATACCGCCCTGCACTTCATCCTTCTCATATAACCAGGTGAGAGCTGGGATGCCCAGTAGGGGGAATCGGAAGTCATCATCTCTTTCTTCCACTGCCAGTCGTCGGATCATGACAAAATCATCAAGGCTGTCACCAATTCCATCTCCCACAAAGGTACCTGGGTCCAGTACAATGTCCTGTATTCCTTTATCCCGGAGTGCTCGGCTCATCTGTTTCATTTTCTCCAAGTCGTTAGGAGAGAATATGGTCACTGGACAGTTGTATTCCAGGGCCAATGCTGCCATTTCATCTAGGTTGTCCTGGTTAACCGCATATATTAATGGTCTTTCATCCCCCACTTTTTCCAGGGCTGCTTTCATGGCTTCAGAGTCGAATGAACAGAGTATTAAAGGTAATTTGGCTTTTTTTAGTTTACTGGCTGCTTCAGCGAATTTTGCTGCATCCCCAGATGCATTTCTAAGAGCGATGGCATCAAGGGTCAAGAGTTCCCCAATCCTTTCAAACTCGGTTTCCTCTATGGTTTTCACTCTTTCATTGAATGCTTCTTCATCCAGATTATCTGCGATGTCTATTACCATTGCTGTGGGGTTGTAGTATGTTAACTCATATCTGTAAAGAACTTCATCTCCACCTATGGTAATGGTTTTATCACCAGTTCCTATGGTTATCTCGCGTACTGCTGGTGCCAGCAGGGCTTCCAATTTAGAAAAAGCTTCTTCAGATAATTCTGTGCACATTTCCAGTTGGGCTTCTTTTTCTGAGAGTTTGGTGGCAAAAGCCATGCAGGAGGCCTCTCCACAGGCAGGTTCATCACAATCTTCACAGTTGGTTTGGGGTAAAAGTCTGTAAACATCCATTGCAGTTACTTGCATATTTATAACCTCCTTATTCTAACTCCGTTATCCAGTTGGATATGTCTGGCACGTCGGTGGTCAGGTACTCCTTGGTGAAAGTGGAGCCTATTTCGCTTAATAGCTGCACGGAAAGTGGGTGCAGCATCATGAAAATGTCCACCCCGCAGAGCATCATGGTTAACCCGGTGATTATCTCCCATATTGGGCCTCGGTAATCAGTGGGTCCCCATGCATCGTTTTTCATCCATGCTTCTCTGGATCCCCAGGCATTGGTGGTTCCGGAGCTCATGGGCATCTGCAGGTCCTTATCTCCCTTGAGGGCTGCCAAGCGGGTCCTGGTGATTACGTCAATGGAAAATTCAATCCCATAACCCAGAGCACAGGTAGTAGGATCCATTACAATATCATTGGGAGTTAATCCTTCCTTCATCAGGTATTTGTTAAGGGTTTTCTGCATGTTAATGTCAGTTATAGCCCAGCTTAAGACAGCGTGGTTGTAGTCCACTGCTGCTTTGGCCACCTTTTTGTAATCGAGGTCAAGGTTGGCTGATGCCAGAAGACAACGTTCATCCTCTGCTGCAGCTGCTGCTGCTTCTAAAACTATTGGATCTTTTTGTGGGTCTCCAGATGCTCCTATCACCAGGGGCACGTCTACAGCTTGTAAGACTTCTTCGATGTCTTCGGCAGCCTGTCGAGGAGTTTTGTCCATAACTTTAGGTCCGGTTCCAATAAGGTGGATAGTTACCATGTTGGCTCCGAAATCGTTGACTGCCTTTTTAGCCCAGTCTCCCGGGTGTTCCATTACATCAGAGAAGTGTTCTCTTATGGGGCGGGGTAGTCCGGGCATGGGGATGTCAAAAACATCGAAAGTTACCACTGGTGGGTTGGGTTGTGGTTCTTCAAAGCGGTAAAGAGCCTTTTGCCCCCCCAGATAGACAGGCTTTCTGCTTCCAGCCCCCAGTTGCACCTGGGCCACATCTCCAGGATAATCCTTTATAGGTGGGGTAAATTCAATTGCTTCCATTTTCTTCATGGTTTCCTGGACTGCTGCCTGTTTGGTTACTGCCTGCTGCACTACTCTTTGCACGGCTGGCGCGAGCTGCAATTCCAGTTCCTCAAAATCCATTCTAAATTCATTTATCTCTATATAGTCCGTTTTTTCCAATAGTTTAAGAAGTTGCGACATTTGATCCATATACCCACATCCTTAGTTACTTATGATACGGGATAATATCCCAGATACTGCCTTTACAGTATTAGATTGATTGGAGAGTTCCACCAGGGGCTTTCCTTCAATATCAAACTGGGCCACCTCATCATCCTCATAGATAACACCCAACATCTCCAGACCTGTTTCCTTAACCTTCTTCAGAATTTCAGCCTCGTTTTCTGGATTAACCCTGTTTAAGACCAGATAAAGATTCTGGAACTTGATGTCCAGTTCATCAGCCAGCTGGCCAATTCTTTGAGCGGTGAGTATTCCCCTTTTAGACTTATCAGTGACCACCAGCATCACATCCACATTTTGAGTGGTTCGACGACTTAGGTGTTCAAGTCCGGCCTCGGTGTCAATGACAATAACATCATAATTGGATGATAAGTTTTCGATTATCCTTCGGAGCATGTTGTTAACTGCACAGTAACAGCCACTTCCTTCAGGCCTTCCCATTACCAGGAGGTCGAAGTTGGGAGTTTCAATGATTGATTCCATGATTTTATAATCAAGGATATCCCATTTGTTCACTCCTCGAGGAATTCTGCCCTTAGCAGTGTCTTCTTTTAATTCCTCCCTCACATCACCCACTGTTTTGTGCACTTCCACTCCCAAAGCTTCGGGTAGGTTACTGTCAGGGTCGGCATCTATTGCCAGAATATCCTTTTCAGTTTCAGAAAGGGCTTTTATCAGAAGAGACGATACCAGGGTTTTCCCGGTTCCTCCTTTACCACTTACTGCAATGATCACGTTAAAGCTCCATTTTCAGTTATTGATTATTTTTCTAATATTCTCAATTCCAATTCTTTTCAATTGTAATTCATGGTCAATTTCATAATCTTTCCACATAAATCCATATAAAAATCTATGCAGGGGATAGATTCTAGATTTTGAAGTTATTTTTTCTTTATTATCACCTTTTCTGCATAGACTTTGGCATTTTTGAAAATAATTTTTACCCCACCTGATGCAGGTAATGACAACTCTGGTGCATAGGCCACTGGAGCCATGCTCCCCTCTTCCATTTGCATTTCAGCCATTGAAACTGGCTCTTCTTCTAAAGTAATCTCTTCTTCCTCTTCAACAGTTTCAGACTGAACAGAACCCAATCTTTCTATAATGGGGTGGCCTTTATCCTCTAGGAAGCTGCGAATCTCTTTAAGACCAGATACATCTTCCTCAGTGGGTATTTTTTCCCACATATCTTCTGGAATAAAGTCTTTCAATGAGTCTTTTATCTCTTTGGGCAACCATACAATCCTTTCATAACCTCCATCGGCTTGTAGGAATTTAGGTGAACGCATATATTCCAGGCTGAGTCCGGTGAATCCTTCCACCTGCTTACCTCCTGAACACTGGCCAGCCATGGCTGAGAAGGGTATTCCCAGAGGGGTCTCTCCGCGGAAGTCCCGGTCAACAATACCTATACCATCAAGTTCAGGAATGTAGAAGGCTACTGCCTCAAAACAACCACATGAAGTGTGAGGAAACTCGAATACGCTGTGTAGAAATACTCTTTCAACTGTTCCCTGAGATTTCTCACTTACCATTGCATTTACATCGCTGTATTCCCCTTTAACATCATCCAAAAGGTCTCCCTTTTCAACTTCAAAGATAGGCCCATCTGGATCCATTTTTGCTGCAGCCCGGCAGTCGAACCAGTTTATAGCCCCACATAGGGCAGTTCTATCTGGTGTAACCACACATACGTGGGTGGGTGCAAATGACTGGCACATAACACAACCATAGAAGACATCCACATCCTCATCAGAAAGTTCTCGAGCTCTGGCATCTCGCATCTGATATTCTTCCCTGGCTTTGCCAACAAATTCTTCAACCTTTGCAGGTTCGGTTAGAATGGTAACTGCAATTGATTCAATTAAAGGAAACTCTTCTTTGAATAGTATGGAAAGGGTTTTTGCCAGGTGCTCAAGTCTGAAACCTGCACCTAGTGCTTCTTTACTTACACGGCACCAGATTGCATCTCTCTGGTTAAGGTGCATGAATCCCTTAACATAATTACACAGTTCGTGTGTTCGGCGTTCTATTACTCCTTCCAGTTCTTTTTCCAGTTTTTCTCCCTGTATTTCAATCAGAATTCCAAAAGGATGAATATCTCCTTCTTGCATGGCATCCAGTTCAGGTCCAATAACCTCAATTTTTCCATCTTCAACGTTTTCTTCAACTTGCACCAGTTCTGCGCCCATGGATTTGGGTCCTGCCAGTTCCACGAACATATTGGCGGCTCTGATACGTTCCCCCTCATACATGGGGCTTACATCAACAGGTATATCTCCAAACATCCAATTCCTCCATTATAATCCGTATTTATCGGTTAATCGCTTTTAAATCTATTTATTATCCTCAGAAACTATACTGCTTGTTTATTGGTTTATTAAAGAAAAATGTTGTATTCTAATCCGAACCCATCTTTTCCAAGTATTTCATCCATTCTTCATCTTTCATATTGGGGAATGATGCATCTGCATTGGAATGGAAGAATTTACAAATGGTAAGGGTCTTAAGGTGAGGTGCATAGTGTTTGAGGCTGGATAGGCCCTGTGAGCCTATATAATATATGCATCCCAGGAAAATCACCAGATCGTGTGGTCCTTCATCATTCACCCCCTGCCATTCTGGGTCTTTAAGGAGATTTACGATCTCAACCACTCCATATGCTGTTGAATTAAGTCCTTGATCCTTAAAAGATTTATAAGCATCAGCAGTGGTAACTACAGGAAGGTTCCATTTTTCTGCTATTTTTTTGGCTAGTGTAAGGAGAGGCTCCTCCTTCACCAGTGGCCCTAAGACAAAAAGAGGCCTTTTGGCTTTTTTAATCATTAATTCTGCAGTTTCTGGAGTTACCAGTAATGCCTGTTTTGGTCCGGCAATAACTGTGGGCTGATAGGGTATAACTCTTTCATTGGCCATTTAATCATCCTCCATTCCCATTAATGATGGTTCCTGGGGTATTTCTCTTGGCTCCCATCCCATTTCTTCGAGTATTTCCTTTACATCTTTTTTATAAGTAATGGGAATATCCTTCTCATTACGGATGAAAAGGTTTATGTCTGGTGGTAGTCTGCCGTAATATCTTTTGTAAAGGTCAATGTAATGGTTTAGTTTAATCTGACGTCCTTTAGCTGTATCATTGGGTCGGATACATAGTTTAGCTGTCATTACTATGGCTTCTTCCATGTTTTCAGCAGCATAGATCAGGTGCTCGGGTGCTGGTTCACCATCCATCACTTTGCCTGTCCTTAAATCTTTGATTTTCCAGTTTTCCTTTTTATCGGTTCTTCCCAGATATAAACGACGATACTTGGAACCATGGGGGCCTACAACTACTGGGATTCCCCAACGGTTGACTCCAGTGGCAATGGCTGCTGCTTTTTGGGAGTATGCTCCCCAGGCTACACCACAAGCACCCACACGGTTAAGGATGTAATCTGCTATTTCTTCAAAGTTTCCTTCTAGTGGTTTTTTGGCGAATATGTTGGCAATTTTTATACATGCCCCGGATATGTGGGCGTTTGAGACACACGAACCTATATTAAGTAATCCTCGAGCATCGAAATCTCCACTGTACTGTTCATACAGGGTTTTTCCTTCTTCGTCCAAGTATTCTCCGATGGACATGGCACCACACCCAGTGGCCACCACAATGTAGTTACGTTCTAAAAATTCCCTGGCCATTTCTGCAACTTCTTTACCACCATCAGGATAGTTGGAACAACCTACTATGGCAATAACTCCAGGGATATCTCCCAGAACGATTGGAGCTCCAACTCGTCTGATTTCCACATCCTGAACAGGACCTCGGCCTGCGCGGATGTTGAATTTCTCATCCTTAGCTAACTTTTCTCCCACTTTGGCTAACATGGACATCAGGGGAAGTTCTCTTTCACATTCCTGTTCACACCTTCCACATGAGTAGCAAACATCGTTAAGGTAAAGTTTTTCGAACCCTGAGAAATCTCCCTTTCCAGCTGCTACAACTGCTTCCATCATGGGTTTGCTATTGGGACAAACCCGGTTACACCAGCCACATTCAGTACATTCAGAAGCCATATTCTGTATTGCATCAAGTTCTGGCAATTTTTTGAGTTTTTCTCTTTCAGGGGCGAGAATTTTAGCTATTTTAACTGAAACTTCGCCAACCTTCTCCGAGTCCAATATAAGTGCCCCGTCTATTTCCTTGTTTAAAAGTTTTGAAACAATAACATCCGGATCTTCATCTGTCATATCCGGCAGGCCCAGACACATTTTATCTGTGGTGGCAATTACTGCTGTGTTCTTCTTTTGAGCTTCCTCCAACACATCTGTCCGTATACACTGCTCATCCACTATGATAACATCGGCCACTCCACTGCGTATGAATTTAAGTTGTCTTGAAAGAGGGCCAACTACTTTAGCCCGGTCATTGTATCTGGAGATATCTATAGCTGCACAACATATACCACAAACCTCAAAATCCTCTTCCTGTCCTGTTTCATCAAGGTAATCCATGATACTGGCTCCAGGCACCACATTGTGACCTATACATAGTATCACCGGTTTATCCGTGTCAATGGTTCCCACACCCATTTCAACTAGTGGAGCATCTTCATCTCCTTTGGGCATATTCAGGGCTACGATCTGAGCTATATCTCCCACTTCACGGGCCAGATCATCCATTACACCCGAATGAAGTGCTTTGGATTCAAAGTCAAGATTGCTTCCTTCCTGACCGGTGTGACATGCGGATAGAAGGTGGGATAACTGTTCTTCAACATAACCCATAACTTCCCTTAAATCACCGAGATTTTGGGGCTTTTTACCTATAATGGTTCTGGTGATGGGTGCTTCAATGTCTATATTAAGGCCCAGATCAAGGGGATAATCTTCTCCTAATTCTTCAATTAGGTGGTTGATCATGTGCCGTGCATGGCCTGCGTGAGCTGCAGTACCAATGTTACATGCTAAAAGCACTATACGGGCTTGTTGTGTTGCGGAATCAATCCCACAAGCTCCTTTTTTGTTCAAAAGGTCGCATTTTCCGAAGGTGCACAGACAGCACATGTCACAGAAAGGTGCGTAAAAGGGTTCGTAACGTCCCAGTAGTTTCATATCCCATGATCTTAGATCAGTAACATGAGGTTTGGGCGTTGGCCCCATAGGAGTATCTTCTTCAGATATTTCTCCCTCTTTTTCTACTATTTCGCCTATGGATATTTTGATATCCTTGGCTTTCCAGAAATCATCTTTTAATTTCTTTGGTTCAGACTTTGGTTTAGGTGCCACAAATATCACCGAATTATTAATGATTTATAATGATATTTTCTCTTAGACTGATTAGAAATATAAAGTTTGTGCATAAAGATAGCATCAAATTCGAATTTTAATAATAATTCACAAATTCATCATAGAATCCGGGGATCAATCGGGATCAATACATACGAGACCTTACTTAGACACATCATTGATATTATAATGAATACTCGTCTTAAGCCCAAACCGATTAAAAAAAATAAAATTTAAAATAAAGAAAAAATTATGATTTTAATAAACTATGCATATCATGATACAATAAGCCCTTAAAACTAATTATATTAGATTTGACTTGTAAAAATAAAAAAATATGATAATTTAAACTTTGGGTTCCAACCTTTTTATCATAAAGGCCATGAAGGCTACTATAGCTGGGAATAAGAATAGATACATTATTAATAGAAGCATAGGGGGGACAATTGGTCCCATAACTGTAGAAGCAGCAATCAGCATGATCATGGTGATGACTGGACCCAGTATAGCTACAAACATGTATATCATGGTGAATGAGTTGAGTTTCTGGGCATAATCCTTTAGTTTCATCCTCATTTCATAAGCTGTGTCATCAGCAATTACACTCAGAGTTTTGGCCAGATCCCCACCACTGGTGAGTGTTCGGGTAATCTGATATACTGCTCGGGTAAGTCCCTCAGAATCGATCCTTTCACTCATATCGATGAGGGCTTTTTCAGTGGTTTCTCCATATTTTATTTCCTCTAATGCCCTGGCGAATTCTTCTGATAAAGGACCGTAACCAGACATTGCTACCGAACGCATGCTATCATGCAAACCTATCCCTGCCCTTAATTCAGTTGCCATCTGTCGCAGAGCAAAGGGAAGTTCCTTGGAAGCTGCAGTAGAACGACCCCCAGTCTTTATTTTTGGCAGGTACACAATGAACATGGTCATTAGCAGGATAATAATACCAAATACTAATCCTATTTCGACACCAAATCCTAAAATAACTATGATGGTGAAAACAATTGCAAAAGAAAATACCCCTATAATTAATATCAGTTTGGGGTCAAGTCCTGGTTTTTCTTCTTCTTTAAGTAATTCTTCCAAAGATGCTTTGCGTACAGCTGCTTTTTTAGCTTTATCTTTCTCATCTGGTTTTTCCTTTCTCTCATATTTCTGGTCAATGAGATCCCTGAAAATAGCAATTTCATCCTTCTCCATTCCCCTCTTTTTAATAACTTTAGGAGATGGTTTGATGGCAGAGGAATCAAATTCTTTTATCTCAGGTTTGGATTCTCTTTTAAATGTGGGTGTGGAAATTTTTGGTTTTTGAACTTTTCTTATCTTCTTTACAGGTTTTTGCACCCCTTCACTCACCTTCTGAACACCACCCCCTACTTTTTGACTGGAGTTGACTGTTAAATCACCAATACGGTTGAAGATCTCCTTTATGCCGCCAAAAACCATCAGATCACCACATATGTGCATAGATTCATTATTATTATCCCTAATTTAGCCCTGTATTCTACTCATATTAATGGGATTTCTATCTTTATTTATCTTTCTTGTTTCTTTAGTTTTGTTTTTAGATGAATTGATTGATTTATGTATTATTTTAAAGAATTCTATCCAGCATGGCATCAGGATCTTTGTAGTAACTATTAATACATCGCCCTACTTCCTCAATGGAACGTATGTTGTTATCAGCTAAATACTCCAGAACCAGCCTTCTTTTTTCAATTTCTTCTTCAAGTTCAGTCATGCCCACACCCCTCATTTCAGCCATTTCTCGGAGTGTCTGACTGGCGATTCCCACATATTCAACCTTATCCGTAACATTATTCCACTCGAATACACGGTTGAGTTGGACATTACCCTCCTCCATTCCCACAACCTCAGCAACTTCAGTTATCCTACGGATTGATCCGCCCTCAGCCCTGTACATCCTGTTCTGCATTATGATAAAATCCAGTGCTGGAATCATTATGTTAGGCACGTTCATGGGAGAGTTAATTAATCGAGTTATAGTTTCCCGGGCAGTGTTGGAGTGAAGGGTACCCATTCCCGAGTGACCTGTGTTCAGGGCAGTGAATAGTGTTATGGCTTCCGCCCCACGAACCTCACCCACAATTACTCTGTCGGGCCTCTGACGGAGGGAGTTTTTCACCAGGGTATCCATAGTGAGTTCACCCTTACCTTCAATGTTAGGAGGGCGTGTTTCCATACGCAACACATGAGTGTGAGGTAACTGCAATTCCAGAGTATCCTCAATGGTAATAATACGCTCACGAGGAGGTACAAAAGCAGCAATGGTGTTTAGTGTGGTGGTTTTACCAGAACCAGTACCACCGGCGATTATAGCGTTACATGGTTTCACACCCATACCATCTGTGCAAACCCATAGGAAACCTGCAAGGTGGGAGGACATGGTTTTGAAGTTGATTAAATCCACCACAGTGAGTGGGTCTTTTCTAAACTTCCTGATGGTGAGTGTGGGTCCATCCGCAGAAACCGGGGGAAGAGTGGCGTTAACCCTGGAACCATCTTTAAGACGAGCATCCAATATGGGGGTTTGCTGGTCAATGCGACGGTTCACCTGCCGTGCAATAACATCTATTATGGAGCGGATGTCATCATCACTATCAAAAACAACATTGGTAACCATCATCCCGATCTTACGGTGATAAACAAATACACTACTGCCAGTACCAATAACCATGATCTCTTCCAGATCATCATCCTTGATCATGGGATCCAGTTTTCCGTATCCCAACATCACCTGAGATATCTGAGTAGCCAGCCGCTCCACATCTCGAACCCCTCTGGTTCGCAGGAACTGCTTAACTTCACCTATAAATGAATCTTCATCTATATTGAATTCTTCTCCCTGAGAAACTGCTACTTCCACCAGTTTCTCCCGGACTTCGTTAAAAATCATTTCTTCTTTATCTGAAAAATGAGGGACACTCACATTGTACTTGGGTATCAACCCTTCTTCGATAATTTCCGCCTTTAAACCTTTAGAAACAGATTTTCTTACCTTTTTAGTGCGCTTGGGCGGTTTTTTCATTATCTTATCCAGGGTGAATTCCTCTTCATCTTCTTCATCAGGAATTAGAGGTTCTTTTTCTTCAACAGGTATAGAGAAATCCTCTTCTTGGACAACAGTTTCATTTTCCTCTTCAGAACCAAACTCTCCCAAAAGATCCTTCAGTATTTCCTTGCGCTTGTCCTTCATGTTCTCACAGTTATAAATTATCTAATGTTATTTATATAGAGTATCAAATATTTAAGTATATGGACATAAAGTGCAAATGCAACAATGATTGTATAAAAAAATCCATCTCCCTCTTAAAGAATATTGACTACTTTTATTTTCCCTGTGATAAATGTCAGAAATGGAATTTTAAGAAATTTAAACCATTGCTTGAACAATTAGATCCAGCTCAAAAAATCAATGCTGACTGGGGAAGATGTTCCTGCGGACGTAGGCATCTGGATGTGGTGATTGCCCACATTCTCAACATCATGCAGGAAGATGGGCTGAAAGATGAAAGATCCACCTTAAGAGAAACTTGTGTTCCTCTAATTACTCCAGCATATCCTCTAAATTCAGCACCCTACCTTGATGAAGATACTCTGGTGATACTCTCCCCTGAAATCAGCCGTGAATGTGCAGAAAGGATTGTTAGCCAAGTTCCAGAAGTTAAAGGAGTGCTTAAAGGTGATATTAAAGACACGGTGGGTATTAAAAACTCTGAATCGTCTCCACATACATACCAACTCCTGGCGGGCTGTGACCTGCGTCTGGACATTGTGCAGACACCATTTGGAGCAATTTACATTTGCAAAAATCAGGGAGATATCCATATAGAATTCCCTAAACCTGTATCCCCCAAAATCATACGTTTAAAAAAAGTATTAGGAAAATATGAGCATCCTTCAGTTTTGGACTGTACCTGTGGCCCTGGGACTCTGGGTATAGCAGCACTTAAAGGAGGAGCTAAACGAGTGGTTTTCAATGACATTTGGTACCCTGCAGCCCGTACCACTGCCCTTAACCTGGAAGTTAATGGTTTTCCATTAAATCTAACTGGAAACAAACAAGGATTAATTGCACAAGGTGAATATGGGGAAGTTTATTGTTTGGATGTTTTAAAGCTTGGATCTGTGTTAAATGACAAATTTGATTTGTGTTTGGTGGACACTTTCCCTGGAGTGGACACCAAAAACTTTGAAAACGCCATAAAGCATCTATGCCAGGAAGTTGTTATTATCTAAGCTAGTAAAATGTGAAGCTAATCTTGATGCATGTCTCAATGATTTATTTAAAACCTATAAAATTCATTATAAACATTATAATTGACATTTAAGCCTAGTTATACCTATAAAATGCTTTGAAATTCTTAATAACTCACTTAATCATATAAGCCATCAAATTAGGTGAAAACTTCATGAATCCCTCTTAGACCATTCTCTTCATTTTAAATCCATATAATTTTTAAGCCGTATATTTAGCTATTAGCTAAATTTATGTAATTCCCATGTAAACCACAATTGCAGGAATTATAAGCACACCCATTAGATGGGATTTGTTAATGTCCAAGTAGTGAGGTAAAAGTCCCATTGCAATGGATGTCACATAAATAAACATTACGAAAATTAGATTCGCATGTTCCATAACTGCAAAAATGACCACTAAAAAGCTCATGAAAATGATAACTGCCCATGATAACTTTTTATAATTTAATTTTTGCATGGAATGACTTAACCAGTCCCCTAATTTTATGCAGAGAACCATTGATATGGACACTGCTGTTATGGATGAGAATATCATTATTAGAAGGTGGTTGAAATCCAGTCCCTGCAGTATCTGGTTTACATATACTGCAATGCCACTGCGAGGATTCCCAATTAAATATATTGCTATCAGTGAAAAGAGAGCATCTGATGCATTAACACCACTCATGGCCACTAAAAATCCCTCTCTCTGGTTTTCTAGGTCATTACCCCCACTTAACTCCTGGGCAAGTAAACTGCCCTGTGCAGGACCCATTCCCGGTAAAAACCCCAGAATACTCCCTGCAATTCCACCTGAAAATACACTTCTGATAATATCTTTGTTTACTTCAAGATGATGATCCTTATTTTGGAGAGGGAGCACAGATTCCTCGGATAGGCTGTGAAGAAGAGTGCTCACTCCAAAAAGCCCGGAAAAAAGACATAAAAGTGCAACACTTGCTGAAAGGGGGGAGTTCAGAACTGTCCAACCCATAATACCTGAAAAAAGAAAGATAATTGTGGACCAAATCAGAGATTTGAAGTCACGACTCAGACGGTAGAGCATGTAAACCACTGTAACCGATAGAATAATCCAGATGTATGGCTTTAACAAGCCATATAAAAAGGGCAATACTACCATAAAAAGAGGAAGGAGAAGAATAGTTATCATCATAGCTCCGAAACCACCTAATGAAACCAGACGAATGGCTTCCTTTCCTCGGCCCTGGAGTAAGAGATGATGTCCAGGCATTACTGAGAGAACAGTTCCCTCTTCTGGGACACCTAAAAACATGGAGGGGATGAATTCCAGCAATGCATGGGAAATAGACATGGAAAGTAAGAATACTGCCAGAACTTCTGGAGAATAGGAATATAATAGAAAAGTTGATGCTGAAAATACAAAAGCTCCCACAGTGTTCACATGAATACCTGGAATTAAACCAGTAACAACACCGCATAAGACCCCTATTATACATGCTAAGATGATTTCAAACATAAGAATCAACCCCCATTAAATTAATTTATTATTAATAATATTTTTAAAAGTATTAATAAATATTTCTCTACTACACCCTCAGAAACATCAACCTTAATCTTAGCTTAGTCATGGACCCCAATCCATTAAGGGAATGCCCCATATTCAAAATCAGCCAGAAAAAAAATAATCAGGACTTTAAATTAAAAAAAAGCAAGTTTATTATTTTAAACATTAATTATGGTGCGGTCTCATTAAATAAAAATTAATAAAGCTTTTTTAAAGCAAGTTCAGTTATTAGAATACAAATATTGAATTAAAAAGGAATAAAATTAAAAAATTTGAAAAATACTAAAAAATAATGGAACGGTTATCACTTTCTTACATTAACCTGCGGACGTCAACTACTTCCACACTGGCAACATCTTCGAGTTGGGAAAAGACTTCTTCTGCCTTTTCAGTTCCACCTTCACCATCATCCACAATTACCATAACATTTAAGGCCACCAGGCCAAAGGCTATTGGTTCCTCTTCAATTTTGTGGAGTTCAGTTCCTTCAGGTATTGATTTTTCGACATTTTCCTTAATCTGAGCTAAGTCCACTTCAGGACTTTCTGGCATTAACTTAATGGTTGCTACTACTTCACCCATCTAATTCCTCCGTTATCCTATTTTTCTCATGAAAATCTAAATTAGTTTTTAAAATATTCTCTTTAAATATAAAACCAGAAGGTTAAAATCTGAAAAACTCCCATTTAAAAATTTATCACCATTATTAGGCTTACTAATAATATGATTTTATAATAATGGGGTAAATCAGAAAATTAGGGTTTTTAAGATTTATTCTATTTTTAAACGGTTTTAATATGGCTTAAAGATTTATGGACCGCTAAATCCACACTTACACTGGTAAAGATGGCCGAAAGTCCGGCATTTCTGACATCTGTACAGTATTTCTTCGCATTCAGGACACTCAAATTTTACATAAGTCTCTACAGGAGATATTTCCTGTTTACATGATGTACATTCTATTTTTTCCATTTAATCTCCTCCAATAAACGTGCTTAAAGAGCTATGCCCCTCTAATAAGGATATGACCCTGTCAGGGTGTTTACCATTCACAACATATGAGCTGGTTTTATATTTAAGTAAAAGCTCAGCAAAGCTCTCATCCAGTGAAGTTTCACCAAAATTTAGAAGTTTTTTTGCACTTATTTCCTTGATGAATTGTGCGCCATCTGATGATGGACAATGTGTATATATACCATCTACATCAGTGGCTATTAATAGTTTCGCCTCAAGCAGGTGGGAAATATATAATGCAATAGAATCAGAAGTCACTCTCCACGAGTGCTCCAGAGGATCCCTTTCTTTAAGAATGGTGGACGGAATTAATACAGGTAATTTACCGTTTTTTATAACATTTTCAGCTTCTTCCAATGATTTTACAGCTTTTGATTCCCTGATTTTGTCCGTTAAGATCATGGCCAGAATGTCCATGCATAAAATTGCAGTCCAATGACCGGTTGAGGGAGATAAATTTATTTTTTCATGGTATTTCCGGATCTGGTTAGCCAAATCTCCTCCACCACAGATAACCAGAACATCTCTACCAACCAGTTTTCGGGCCAGGTTTATTGAATAATCTGGGAAAAGACTTCCCCCTATTTTAACCACCCATTCCATAACCATTCTCCTTTAAAGTAGGTTTTAGATCCTATTAGTTCATTGAAATTCAGTTCTTATTAATTCATGGATATGATAAAAAAATAAGATTGTAAAATAGTAATTACTTAAACAGTTTAAGATCCTGAGTTATTTTATCTATTATTTCATCCTTTTCAGGCCCTATACCCAGGCAAGTGATGGTTGATGGAGGTAGTTCGGTGTGACCAGCATCCTTTACCAGGTAGCATGGAATACCTGCAGCTTTAACCAGTTCATAAACCTCAAAAAGTTCTTCCTGACTTTTTACTTGAACTACTACTTTTTTCCCACCTTCAGATTCCCATTCTCTGATAATCTTATCATCAGCCCTTTGGTAAGCCCCTAAACTCCCATGGCACGCTTGGGCTGCTAATTTACCTTTACTCATTTTCAGGTCTGCTCTCATCACAATTACTTGTTTCATTTTCTTCACCAATGAAAAAAGGAAAATCTTTAAAATCTATTTAAAGTTGGGATAATCTAAAGAACATCTAAAGAACTCATTTGATACATATTGAATAATTATATTTCTTTGTAAATAATTCCATTATATTAATCAATAGATTAGTAAATAGTTTCAAATTAAATCTATATCCTAAAATGATCTACTTATTGAGTAATATTGAATAATTATGGATTTTCTAATCTATGTAATCCAACACCTAAAATATCCGCTTTTCTGTGATTGCTTTTCTGTGATTTTATTAATAATATTCTAAGATACGCTATATAATTCTAAGATAATTCTAAGATATATGACCTTAATCCCAGATTCGATGCTTAATTTAATATAAACATGTGGAATTCTTGAATTAGATATAATCCATTCTTACACAACACATGAAGATAATAAGAATAGATAATTATTTGATTTTTCCAATTCTCTGCTATTCAATTGTGAAGCTGTTTACTATTAAATCAAAGTTTGATTTTTGTGCATTGAAATCCGGGGTTGGTGCACTGCATACGATGTAGTAAAGATTGTTACCATCTTGCAAAGCAACAAGACGTTCTGTTTTAGCCACTCCTGATGTGGTGCTTATGGTGTAGGTGATATCTTTAGCACTTAGTCCGTTGATGGTAGTCTCTTTTTCAGATATCAACTGCCCGCCTGCAGACTGGATATCCGCTACGTTGGCAGCAGTTGCATCAGCCAGAGAGGTGGTAGTTGTTAATTGCTGGAAGAAGGCCAATATTTGGTAGTTGTTATTCTGGACACTGTTGGGATCAACCACTGCTGCCAGTACTTCAGTATTTCCCTGCACCTTCAAATTTAATTGATCCGGTGAAAGTTCATCCCAGGAAGAAGGATAGTTAAAACTGATCCCATTACTATTGTATGTCTTATAAACATTGCTAGTGCATCCAGATGCAAATACCACTACAGCCATGACGGCCATTACCATTAACATTAATGAATGTCTTTTTACTTTAATCCCCCCATTTTAAATCAATTTTTATATCACAGGAAATTAAAAAATCATTTCAGGAATTTTTAAACGCATATAGTTTTGTAATATGCAAATAGCGTAATATTTTATTATAATGCATTATTACGATGCTTTTTCTTATAATAACAATTACTTTTATAATAATTACTTAAATTATTTATATAATTCTTTTGAACTGTGTTTTTTTTTAAAAATTTAAATCAGTTCATTCTTATCCACTTTGATTTATTCACTCATAAATTACTTTTAAAATTACTTTAATCCCCCTAGACTTCATTAACTGACTTAACTTCTTAAATCTCCTTTCACCCATTTTACCCATGTCATTGCAAAAAATCTATTTTTTGAGTCTTTTGCCAATTCTCTCCACATCTACTGAATAAACTTCCATACCTGGAATAACAACCCTTACCACTGGAATATTTATTTCTGGCCGGGTTAAATCTGTGTATAATACCTCTTCAAATCCACATTTTTTCAGTAGTTTCAGAGAAGTTTCAATATCCTCTTTGAATGATTTTTTAGCCTTATTTTTTACATCAGCAATGTCAATGACATCTTCGGATTCTCCGAACCAGTGCTTGTTTATCCTTTTCATACGCTGGTATCCTGCTTTGCGCATGAATACCGCCCGAGTAGTGTCTTCACGAGTTCCATGTATTTGTGTGGCTCTGCTCTGGGCCACCTCTGTTAAAGCGCGTATGGCTGCTACTTCAGGATCCAGGTGCGTGCCCACTCCCAGGGTTAAAAGAGCAGGATCTTTAAGTACCGTATCATCTGAAACTGCCGCCATGGTGGTTATATCCACATCGGCAGTAAGGTCCACCAGTTTAACATCAACGCCTGCTTTTTTAAATTTAGAACTTATATCCTGTATTAGGGGATTTTCAGTATTTTGGTAATTGACTTCTGGTTTAGGCTCACGTAAAGCTTCGAAAATACTCCAGGCATCCCTCTCCACAACCTCGGTTATACCATGGAAAACTGCCTCTTCCAAGACGTTACCTGATGCCAGTCCATTTGTATTGGATTTAAAAAGAAACTCTCCTTTATCCGGTTGGTAAGGATGGTAAACTGCATTGGCAGGTATCAAGCATTCCTCATCATTCCCTGCATTAACTGCAGTTACCCAATCTATATTTATTTTATCAGCTGGAGCACTCCCTGAAGGTAATATTAAAGAATCCGGATCCACACATCCATCCAGTTCTTTAAAACAACCGTTAATTATCTTTTCATTGTCTTTTTCCTGTTGTTCTGCAGAATATCTTTCAAATGCTTCCATCATGGCAGAAGCCTTGGCTTGAGGTTTGGTGGCTCCTTTTCCTGCGTAAATACTCACCGCACCTTCAGCAGCGCCTGGACGAATAGCAGAATACACCGGTATTCCGATGCGGTCCAAATGAGTTATTTCCGCTATTCTGGTAACCCCTGCTGTCCTGAGTTTTCCTTCCACTTCTTTTATGGTTTCTTCAGGGTCTCGGCATCGGTGAGTGCCGGCAAAGTATTTGACTGGAATCTCTTTAAACATGTTAATCCTTTTTTAAAGTGTATGGTATCCTTTGAATCATTATTAGCTATTAGCTGTTAAAGGGCTAATCTCATATAAGAGATAAGGTAAGGGTAAGCCATCATGATGAAAGCAATTCCTGCAGTGATTACCCATACCACGGGATTCCATTTTAAAACTTTTGCCCCATCCAACATAAATAGGGGTAGAAGATTGAAAAAAGCAAGGAAACTGTTAATGGTGAATCCAAGCCCACATATTAAGGACAATATGGGAGAAAATGACACGAATGGTATCAGAATGAAGAATATTACCGCCAGTGCTATGTTAGTTAATGGTCCAGCAAGAGATATCTTCCCATTTTCCTCACGAGATATATATTCCCCGTGGATGTATACCGCCCCAGGTGCGGCAAATACAAATCCAAATGCGGCAGATATTATGGCCAGGACTAATCCCTCAACCCACATCCTGTATTCAGAATAAAAACCGTACCTTATAGCCATAAATTTATGTGCCAGCTCGTGAAATACGAATCCAGATCCCACAGCAACTAAAGTTACAGGAATTAATGATATGAAATCTCCTTGATTGATGTTTCTGAATACATAAGCAAAAACTCCTGCAATAACCAGCATGGAGATTATTATGTCCCTAATCTCACGGGAAGTGAAGTTAACCATAATATTATTAAGAATCCTTAATCATTTATAAATCATTCCACAATTTTATTCTAGAAAAAATGTGCTTTTAAGAGCAGTTTTAATCCTAAATAATTGGTTAAAATTGAAAAACATGTTTACAGATTGTTTATTCAACTAAATTCATCAACTAATTTTCCATATCAATCAAAAAAGTATTATTTTAACTTTTTTCCATTATTCCACATCTCAAATCACATTTATAAAAGAGGATTTGCTAATTAAGAAATATAAAGATACAGGATTAATAGGAATATGGATATGAAATATCAAACTGCCAGATGATATTTAAGGATTTTCAGATTATTAATTTCTATTATAAGGATTCCAGCTAATTAAAATTCAAAAAAGGAAAGATACAGCCGAAGATAAAAATTATAATAGAAAATTGGAAAACACCTATTATATTATAATTGTCGTTAATTTATATTTATAATAACCAATAAACTATCATAAACCATTAAAACCGGATTTAGACTATGAAGCTTGAGGAAATACTGCAAAAAATGCAAGAAGAAACAATGGAAATATTCATTGTTATTAAACCCGAGAATATCGGATATGTAACTGATTTTATGCCATCTAGTGCATCAGTTTTAATTTTAAAAGAAGAACCTCTCCTATTGTCCTCCAAGATGGACTTGGAAGAGGCTCAGGAAAAATCATGCCTTCCTGTGGCAGAGTATAAATCCGTAAAGGACCTTAAAAAAAGGTTGGAAAGTGAAAGAAAGAGTAAAGTGTTTGTTGAAAACTCCATGAGTATTGGATTTTGCAGGAAACTGTTTGAAAATTCCACTATAGGAGTTACAGATATTATAGAGAGGGTGAGGTCAACTAAATCCAAAGAAGAAGTGGGAAAAATTAAAGGAGCCATCAAAATTGCTGAGGATTCCTTTAAAAAACTTGATTTTTCCAATTTAAATATTAGTGAAGATTATTTAGCAGCGCAACTGGAGTATAATATGCGAGTTGCAGGTTCTGTGAGGCCTGCTTTTGAGACCATTGTGGCTAGCGGACAACGCTCAAGTCTTCCCCATGCTTCATCATCATCACAAAAAATAGAATCTCCTGTAATGATTGATTGGGGTGCTCATCATCAGAACTACAAATCTGATATCACTCGTACCCTGATAAAAAGTGAAGAAGAGGAAGAAATTTTCCAAATAGTTTTAGAATCCCAAAAAGAAGCCATTGAAAATATCAGGCCAGGTGTACAGGCATCCCATATTGATAAAGTGGCAAGAGAAGTTATTGAAGATTATGGTTATGGAGACAACTTTATTCATTCAACAGGTCACGGAGTGGGTCTTGAGATTCATGAAAAACCATCTTTATCCATGAAAAGTGATGAAAAACTTGAAAAAGGGATGATTGTGACAGTTGAACCTGGAGTATATATTGAAGGAAAGTTTGGAATCCGAGTTGAAGACATGATTTTGATTAAAAATAAAGCACAAGTGTTAACCCGTCTTCCTCAAAAAATATTCCTCTAATAAATATCTTGAAACCATCCTCAACTTCCAAGTTGCACTTAAACATCAGGAATACCCTATGACATCATAACCACACATAATAAACATTAAATTAACAAATAATATATAATGGGAGCATAATATTATATACAAGAACATAATATACTAATAAAGCTATAAGTATATTTTATCTTAGGTGAAAAAATGGCCATAATACCTTCTGCTCTTAACCCCATATCCAATAGTATTGACAATATATTTCCTGACAGGTTCCTAGTTCGTCTGCAGGAAACACTAATTCGTTCTGGGATGTACGTTAAGGCATCTGATCTTTTAACCCTGATTGGTGGTGCAGGACTATTTTTAGGCATTATAGCTCTGATTGCATTTACACTCCTGAATGCAAACCCATTTATAGGCCTTATTCTGGGTTTAATTGCCCCAGGTGCTCTTGTATTCATATGGCTCTTTTTTATGATGGAACGCAGAGTAGACGCAATTGAACAGAGTACTCCTGATTTCTTAAGGCAGATTTCATCACTTCTCAGATCAGGTATTGGTATTGAAACTGCATTGGAAGATATATCCAAACATGGTGAAGGTCCATTAACAGACGAACTGAAAAGGGCGGTTATTGAGATAAAAATAGGCAGTACCTTCGAAGATGCATTATTAGGAATGGGAGAACGTCTTAAATCCAAAACACTCGACAGAACTTTTAGAATGATTATTGAAGGTAGGAGAGTTGGAGGTAGCCTTGCAGATGTCATTGAAACAGTTGCAGAAGATTTAAGGGCTATTTTAGCGTTGCAGAGGGAAAGAAGAGCCAATGTTATGATGTCAGTTATGTTCCTATTGATTGCAGCTGTCATTGCCGCTCCATTCGCACTGGGAATGGCAATGTCTTATTCTGCTTTCATCGAATCTTTGGGAAAACCCAATCCCCTATTAGGTGCTGCATCCATTGGAGCTGCGGGATATATTATCATACACTCAGCAATTGCAGGTATTTTAATGGGGATCGTGCTTTATGGTAGTGCCAAAAAAGGTGTTAAATTCTCTCTGCTCCTGATGCCTGTGGCATATGGTCTATTTTACGTGGTCATAACCTTTGCACCCTCACTACTCTTGGGAATCTAATAATGAGGAGTGTTTCTATGAAAATGAAAAAGATTGAAATATTTAAAGATGAATCAGCCCAGACCTCTGCTGAATATATTCTGATATTCGGTGGTATCATTGTTATTGTCTTAGTGGCTATTATTTCCTATCAAAACTATGTTAAAGGAGTCGGGGCGGACATAACCAACGGTAGTGAAATGAGTAGTTTAAACAGTAACCTGACACAAATAAATAATACATTGAATGGATTATAAAAAGTTTTTACCAATTGATTATATTTGGTAGATTAATATATCCCTAAATCCACTAGTGTGGATTAACTTCATTTTCTCTTTTTTTAATACTACTTCTAATTATCCTATGGGGGTTAATCATATGGAGATGTTAATAAATGGACAATTAATTGATAAAAAGAATAAAATGCCGGTAATAAATCCTTTTAATAATAAAATTGTGGATCATGTCCCCCTGGGAGATGCTGAAGACGCAAAATACGCTATATACGCAGCTAATACTGCTCAAAAGCACATGGCAGAAATGTCTTCCCGCAAGTTGTCCCGTATTTTATATGATGTTCACCAGGAGTTGAAGGAAAATATCAAGGAGCTCTCTGAATTAATAACTCTTGAAACAGGCAAACCAATCAGGGATTCTAAAGTAGAAATTGAACGATCTCTACAAACTTTGCTTTTGGCTGCAGAGGAATCCAAAAGAATTTATGGGGAAACTGTTCCCATGGATGCAGCCATAGCAGGTAAAAATGTTTTTGGATTTACCATGAGAATCCCTTTGGGTGTAGTTGCTGCTATCACTCCTTTCAACTATCCGGTTAACCTGGCAATTCATAAAATAGCTCCTGCTCTGGCAGCCAAAAATACAGTGGTATTTAAACCATCAAGTCAAGCTCCTTTAGCAGCCCTTAAGATGGCCGAGATAATGGGAAGACATTTGCCTGATGGTGCAGTTAACACCATCACCGGCCCGGGAAATTTGTTAGGAGATGAGATTGTATCCAGTGAACTGGTTAGTAAGATATCTTTCACTGGTTCAGTTTCAACTGGCCTTTCCATAGCCCGTAAATCTGGGATGAAAAAATTAACCCTGGAACTGGGAGGAAATGACCCCCTGATAGTTCTAGATGATGCAGATTTAGATAAAGCCGTAACTGCAGCAGTTAGTGGATCCAATCTGTTCTCAGGGCAGGTTTGCATTGCAGTGAAACGGATCATTCTTCATGAAAAAATCGCAGACCATTTTGTGGATGAACTTCAAAAGAAAACCCAAAAGCTGAAAATGGGAGACCCCATGGACCCAAAAACAGACTTGGGCCCCCTTATTAACGAAAATGCCGCTATTCATGTGGAAACCTTGGTAAATGATGCCCTTGAAAATGGAGCGGAACTCATATGCGGTGGTAAAAGAAAAGGAGCCTTTTACGAAGCCACCATACTGGATCAGGTTAAAAAAGACATGAAGTTAGTTCAAGATGAAACTTTCGGCCCTATTTCACCCATAATCCGAGTAAAAGATCTGGATGAAGCAATTGATACTGCCAACTATTCACAGTACGGATTACAGGCCGGTGTCTTCACCCAAAGCATAGAAAATGCTAAAAAAGCTGTTAAAAAAATTGAAGCAGGTTCAGTGTTAATAAATAAACAATCAACCTTCCGAACTGACAACATGCCATTTGGAGGGTTTAAAATGAGTGGAATGGGTAAAGAAGGAGTTAAATATGCTGTTGAAGATATGACCCGCAGTAAGCTGGTGGTTATTGGATGATTTTACTGGATGATAATAGTGTCTCTGATGATAAATTCAGGATACATTTATCCTGTATCATTCAGCCAAAAAAAAAACAAAAATTAATAATAATAAATTATTCTAGAAATTTTTCAACAAGATTCCGGGTTTCATTTAAAGCATCGAGTGGGATTCCCTGGGGAATCCTTCCTAAATCTCCTTTTACATCCTTTAAAATCCCTTCATTATCTCCTAAAAACATTCCCTCGCTAGTTATTCCCATGAAAACCTCTGGAGGTAGTAAGGCCACTGCCACTTGGTTTTTTTCCTTAACTTCCATATCGTTGGTCACTACAGTTATTGCTCGTTCCTGCAGGTTAACATTACACACCAGGAGTTGATCAGCGTGGGGATGTTTTGAAACACTTAAGATTTCTCCTTTTTTAATATCGATCCCCATTACCGGGTCATTTATTTCACCCAGACTAATACGGGCCCTTAATCCAGAGATGGTGTTGATGAAAAATTTGATCTTAGAGAGAGATTCCTCTAGTTTTTCCTTTTCATCACGATTAGCCAGATCCAAGAATTGTCTGTGCCAGGATTCGCCACCCAGGGCTTCCACTATCTCCTGTACCTGACTCTCCATTAAAGCTATTTGGGAAGTTTCAGTCATCTCAGCAGGGCTGATGTAGGAATAATAAAGGGTCTGAATTTCTGATTTCATTTTCCCAGCAGATGCCAAGGCCTGTTTTTTATTCCATTTACCCTTAAGGGTGGATCCTTCAATAGTTCGGATGAAGAGTTCTATTGATTTTTCTGCCACCATTAGTCGGTAGTCTTTGCTTGTATCCCACATAAAAACACCATTTATAATTATAAAAATTTTATCCAGTTGAAAATTGAACTCATAATTGAATAAACCAATAATTGGATAATTATGGTATATATTTTAATAAACAAGGGTAAAAAACCCTATTTCACTTATTAACAACCTTATAGACCTAAATCATCTCTTAACATCCTCATTTTTCCCTAATTCATAGAATTTAATACCAGTAATCTGAAGATTTATTTGAAATTTTATTTATAATTTTAATAAGACCTGATAATTAGGAGAATTAACTTAAATATTTCATGATTAAATAACGTTTCTTTAGAAATATTTAAGTAGAGGGAAGGTTTAAATTTAATTTAATTAACGGTGCACCTAAATATGTGTGATGAGTTTCAAAAGACCAATGGGTATGTGCCAAAAAATGAGAGGTGGAAAGAATGGTGGAATTAACAAATCTGTACAACTTAGATGTATACACCACCCGTGGAAAGTATGTGGGCCGCATCCAGGATGTAATTTTAAACATTAAAAAGGGAAGGGTTTCAACATTAAAAGCTGTTGCCATGAACCCTGACAAAAAAACAGTGGGTATTAAAGACGTAATAACCAAAAGTATACGAATAGTTCCTGAAGGAGATGAAATCAGACCTTTAAAGGAAGAAGGAACCGTAGAAATACCCTACGACAGAGTTCAAGCCGTGGGCGATATTTTACTTATCAGTCCTGAAATAAAAGAATCCCCTTCAGCCGTGACTACGGAGACTTAGATTTAGATGAGAGTTGGTATCCTGGGGTGCGGTGCCATAGCTAACATTATAACAAATTTTGCAATGGAAGGAAAGCTTGGCGTTGACATAAAATTTTTTTACGACCGGGACATGGAAAGAGCCGAAAACCTTGCATCCCAAGTGGATGGAAGGGTGGTTCTGGACATGGAGGACATGCTAAGCCAGGTGGATCTGGTAATTGAAGCAGCTTCCCCCCTAGCTGTAGAAGAAATGGTCCCAACCATCCTAAAAGAGGGTAAAGATGTAATCATTATGAGCGTTGGAGGCCTGATGGACTTAGAAGTAAGATCAAAGCTTCAAAAATTAGCCAAAGAAAATAATTGCAGGATATACGCCCCTTCAGGTGCTATAGTAGGTTTGGATGGGATAAAAACTGCTTCTTTAGGGAAAATCCAGAGGATCACCCTGGTTACCAGGAAACCGCCACGTTCACTGGGAATTACCACGGAAAAAGAAACCATTCTTTACCAGGGAAAAGCCAGCGAAGCCGTGAAAAAATTCCCTTTAAACATAAATGTAGCCGCCACAGTAAGTATTGCAGCGGGCCGTGACATAGAAGTTAAAATCATTGCCGATCCCCAGGTTGATCGGAACATGCACGAATTGGAAGTTGTGGGAGACTTTGGAGAATTCCACACCATAACCAGCAACCTTCGCTGCTCCATGAATCCAAAAACAAGTGTTTTGGCCGCTTATTCCGCAATTAAGCTTCTTAACAGCCTTAATGAAAACTTGCTGGTGGGAACTTGAATTTCTGCCTTTGATATTTCATTTTATTTTTATAATTATTAATTAATTTGGTATTAGTTACTAATACATGATAATTGACTAAAATAGCTTACAAAAAAACAAAATCTGTTTAAGAGAAAAATTTTTTTGCTGATTATGATGAAGGAATGTGAAATATTTTCCAGTTTGAAAGTTCCATGCTCTTCAAAAGTTGTTGTTAGGCTTGATGGTAGGAATTTCTCACAATTATCCCGTAAACTGGGGTTTGAAAAACCATACGATCTAGATTTTGTTAAGGTCATTTCAAAGGCCGCTTGCCATTTATTTGCAGAGTTCAGTCCCAGATTCATATACATTTTTTCCGATGAACTTAGCTTGCTCTTGAAAGAGACACCCTTTGCAGGCAGGGTGGAAAAAATAGATTCTGTTATGGCCAGTTTCATGAGCAGTGCATTCACCTGGAATATGATGGGTAAAAATAAATATCTAACTGTTTTAAAAGAAATCAAACCCATTTCATTTGATGCACGAGTGATTCCTCTTTCTGATAAAGGAGTTATTGAATATTTCAAAGAAAGACAAATGGAAGCATGGAGGAACTGTCTTAATGGGTATGCATACTGGACCTTGAGAGAAGAACACTCCAAAAGTAAAGCCATGAAAATTCTGCATAAAAAGAAAAGTAGCCAGTTGCATGATCTTCTATTTGAAAGAGACATTAATCTTGCCCAGGTACCTTCCTGGCAAAGAAGAGGTATTGGAATCTACAAAAAAACAATTGAAATTGAAGGTTTAAATCCTTTAACCCATGAAAAAGTAACCTCCCTTAGGAAGAAAATTTTCCTAGATTGTGATCTGCCTATTTTTGATGAGGAGTTTTTTCACAACCATGAATTAATATGATGCTGGAGATGCCTTCTTTCTGGTGAAACCAGTTCTTGTGACTTTTATATGTAATAATCTCAAAATTTATCTCATAATTTAATGGCAATCATTATTAAATTGTTCATTATACTACCATTATAGTAATATATATCAGACCTTGCTACTTTAAACGAATAAAAAAAGAAAATCCTGATTGATTATATGACTATAAAAGATGGTTGGATAGACAAGATAATGAGTTTCATCCTGGGAAATCGGGATAAAAATTTCCATGAAATCCTGGTGGACCGGGAAGTAGTAGATGAAATAATACAAATAGCCAGACAATCTCATCCGCTTGAATTCGTAGCCATGCTGGAGGGAGGGATTGAAAATGGAGTTTTGAAGATAGATGGTCTGGTATTTTCATCTGGTGACCGTTCAAACCAAGGTGCAGTGATAAATACCTTCATGATTCCCATCACCACCCGTACTGTAGGTTCAGTGCATAGCCATCCGGGTCCCAGTGCCAGCCCTTCCCCTGCAGATCTGCAACTTTTTGCCAAAAAAGGTTTTTTTCATATTATCATTGCCCAACCCTATATTGAAGAAAGTATGGTTGGTTATGATACCTTTGGAGAGATAATAAATTATCGCATAGTCTAGATTTAGAACAGGATTTGATAATACAATTAGCCCGATACTAAGAATATCAACTTAAGGTCAACTAAAGATTAAAGCAATGGAATGTAATGATTAAATGTCCAGCTCAATTTTACGAATTAAATTGTGGAATTTGATTTTTGTTTAAACTTAATCCCATCTCGCTTCAATTAAAGCCTTAAATAAAATGAGTAGCTGAATTAATGGATAAAATGACCTATTATAAGCATAGAGGCTAAAGGAAATAATAAATAAAATAAATTAGAAAAATGGGTATCTCAATAAAAATTAAGAAATAATTAATTGAAATCTCTTCTATAGTGCAATAGCCACTGCATCGTAGACATGGGGCAGTGCTTTAAGGGCATCTTCCACTTCTTTTGAAACTTTCTGATCTACTTTGAGAACCATTACTGCTTCTCCACCTGGTTTCTGTCTTCCAACCTGCATTTTAGCTATGTTAATTTTGTGTTCGCCCAGTTTTGTGCCAATTGAACCGATTATGCCTGGAATATCTTTGTAACGGGCTATGATCATGGTTCCTTCAGTTTTCACGTTAACCTGATAACCATTAATCCTCACGATTTTAGGTTCCCTACCTAAGAAACCTTCAATACTCACCTGGTTACCATCAGATTTCACTTCAATACTTATAAGATTCTTGTATCCCTTAGCATCACTTCTTTTACCCTCAGTTATTATCACCCCCCTATTTTCAGCCACGGCAGGCGCGTTAACCAAGTTTACGGGTTCAGTGAGTATGGGGTTCAGTATTTCCTGGAGCAATATGCGGGTAAGTATATCATGTTTAGGGATCTCCGCCAGTTCACCGCAGTATGTAACCTCCAATTCATTGATGTTGCCCTCTGCAGTTTGTATTAGGAATTTACCCAGTTTTTCTACCAGTTTGAAATAAGGTTTTATGAGCTGGAAGGTTTCTGGATCAAGGACTGGCATGTTAATGACATTACGTGGAGATTCTCCCTTAAAAACCTTTTTTATTTCTTTAGCCACAATTATAGCAGCGTCACGCTGAGCTTCAGAAGTTGAAGCAGCTATGTGTGGGGTTAAAACCACATTGTCAAGTTCCAGGAGTGAACTACCTTCCGGAGGTTCATTTTCAAAAACATCAAGAGCAGCCCCACTTATGGTGCCATTTGAGAGTGCTTCGTATAAATCATCCTCGTTGATGATCCCTCCCCGGGCACAATTAACTATGAGCGTGTTTTCTTTCATTATTTCAAATTGGGGCTTGGATATTAAGTGTTTAGTTTCTGGAGTTAGAGGTACGTGGATGGTTACAACATCAGCATTTTCCAGAAGTGTTTCCAGATCCACTACTTCCACTCCCAGTTCTAATGCTGCTTCAGGAGTGATGTATGGGTCGTAAACTATGATATCCATTCCAAATGCCTTGGCCCTTATAACTACCTGGCTGCCTATGCGGCCCATGCCCACTATTCCCAGGGTTTTGCCATTGAGTTCCATGCCCATAAACTGGCTTTTTTCCCATTTACCTGCCTTTACTGAAGAATCTGCTATGGATATCTTCCGGGATAGGGATAAAATCAACCCCATGGTGTGTTCTGCCACAGTTATGGATGTTGATTCTGGAGCGTTTACCACCATTATTCCCCTTTCGGTGGCTGCTTCCACATCCACATTATCCACACCCACCCCTGCCCGGGCAATGATCTTAAGGGAGGATGCGGCTTCAATAACTTCCCGGGTGACCTTGGTTCTGCTTCGCACTATTATGGCATCAAAGTCTTTAATATCTCTAACCAGTTCTTCTGGAGTGATATCAGTTCGCACTACTACTTCTGCAACCTCTTCTAGTTCTTCTATTCCTTTCTGGTTTATCTGATCAGCGATAAGTACCTTCATATTATCCATATTATCCATTTTTTCACCAGCCTTAGGGGGCTTGAGTTTCTATTATAATTAATGATATTGATATTCAATTATACTTTAAGTGAGAAGGATTTAAATTTGTTGTGAATCTTAAAAAATTAATTGATCATTATTTAGTTCACATTTTAAACACAGCTTTTAACTGTATAAATGGTTTAAAATCCTATTCCAAACAAATACAACACTTAAAACAGTTAAACAATATTTAAAAAATAATTAAAAGTTTTTTATTCAATCTAGTCACCATTAAATCTTTTTTGATTTTTATCCCTATATTTTTTTAGAATAAGATGTTAAGGTATTTAAATGTAGATTTATTGTTTAAATAAAATAATAATAAATAATTATCTAAATAGATTATCCAATAATGATTATTCCATAAGAAACTTAATTTAATGCTTTGAAATCCCTAAAAACATATTATTATATATTCAGTTAGTACTATAACATTTATAGAAATTTTAATCAAATCTTTTATATCAGAAATATGAATTAGAGAGTTTAAAGTAGGAGGTAAGAGAATGGTTTCAGTGGATGAATATATAATTGTAAGCTCTAACTACATACCCGGATATGAAATTACAGAGACTAAAGGATTCGTATACGGCCTCACAGTCCGTAGTAGAGGAGTGGGTGGGCAGATAGGTGCAGGGATACGTTCCATGTTTGGGGGAGAAATCAAAGAGTATGTGAGCATGATGGAAGAAACCAGGGACGAAGCCCTGATGAGGGCCATTGACCATGCCAAAGCAATGGGTGCCAACGCCATAATCAGTGCCAGGTATGATTCCAATGATATTTCTGATATTATGCAGGAGATATTGGTTTATGGAACCGCTGTAGTAGCTCAAAAGGTTGAATGAACAATTTCACAAGAATAAATGAAGATTTGAATTACAATTTAAGGAAAATCATGAAAATTGAATGCAATAAAAATTTATTTTGAAGATTCGAATGTTTCAAGGTTATCTAAAAATCAGTGGAGTAGATGTGCCCAGAACTTTACTGGGGACTTCCCCCTTTATTGGAGCACCACAGTTCGGACACCGCGCCCGACTTTACCTCCTGGATCTCTACCGAAAACCAGAGGCCATGGCCCGTATTATTATAAAATCTTATGAGTTAGGAGTAAGAGGAATACAACTCCTCCCCTATCCTCCGGTAGTAGAAGCTCTGGAGATGGCACGCCATGAGGGTTTTCCCATGGATATTGTGGCCACTATCCGGCCCGAGAGTGAAGGAAACCTTGGTGACATTGAACTTCTGAAAAGTCTTGATGCGAAGGCCATGTTGTTACACGCATCCATTACTGATCAACACAATTGGGAGTTATTAGGGGAAAAACTGGATGAAGTAAATGATGCAGGAGCAATACCTGGATTGGTTACCCACATGCCCTTTAAAACCACTGCTGAACTTCTTGATTCGCCTATTCTGGATGATTTCCAGATTTACGCAGTTCCTGTTAACCGCCTGGGATATTTAATGGATTGTGATACCCACGGGCCCGAGGAAAGGGCCCAGTTAAGGGAGATTCTCATGAAAATGAATAAAACAATTCTGGCCAAGAAAGTGTTAGCTGCCGGTATAATGACGCCTGACGACGCTTTTGATTATCTAAAAACATTAGATTTCGTGGATATGGTTGCTGTGGGGATTGCTTCTGAGGATGAAGCCCAAGAAACGTTCATTAAACTGGCTGAAAGATGAGGCTGAAAGATGAAATATTGAAAAATGATCTAAATTATGGAAATAATCTTTTTGCTAGTAATATAATATTATTAAATAATACAATTAAAAATAATATTGATTACATTTACTTAATTACATTCCCTTCTTTCAGCCAGCATCTTAAAAAATTCGGCAGGACTTTTCATTTCCCCAATTTCCCAGCTGTGAACTACAGGAACACCATCAATACACTTCACTTTCTTCTTTTTCTCCAGAATGAAAACCGCTTCAGTGCCAATAACTGCTGAAAGATCATTCAAGTTAGTTGCCATCCTCTGCAGAACTTTTTGATTCCTGTTTTTCTCAAGATCTGTGATTAAGGGCTCTTTTTTATCCTGAATCTTCGAATTATGAATCTTTGAATGAACATCCAAATCACCTATTTCGGGTTTAGCCAGGGCATCGAAGGGTGTTCGGTTAGTGTTAATCACACCAAAACCAAGATCAACCAGTTCCCGGGGCTCACCTTCCCCTGTTTCAGGGGTTTTTGGTTTTTGAGGTGTTTGGAATAGATTAACAGAAAGGGTGATCTTCATGTTCAGAATGCTTTCCAGTAAAAATGCAGTTTCAGGTTGTGCCCTAGCCCGACCAGTCTCATATTTGTACAGGGTTTCCCTGGAAATGTGGGCCTGATCAGCCAGATCCTTCAGGGAAAGATTCTGCTCTTCGCGTACTTCCTTAACTATCTGTCCATCGATTTGAACGTAGTAACCACCCCTACCCGCGAATATTTCCGGAAATATTCCCTCCACCACAATATTACGTAGAGTGGTGGGAGCTATAACTGGTATTCCATGACGTTCATATACCACATCTTCTTCTAGAATTTCATTTTTAGATTTAAGTCCAATTAGTAGTGGTGATGCCAGGAAAGTGTGAGCTACTCTTTTAATTTCCTGAGCATGAGCTGGACTGAAAGCATCTACATTAACCAGCACTTTCATTAAAAGTAATATTAGTTCCCTGCGGGCCACCAGATCAAAACAACTCCGATCATATATATTAGAAGTGTCAAAACCATGCTTTAATAAAAGCTCATTGATCTCGTTAATTATATGATCTCTGTTGGATGGCATATTTGATGACATCAAAAAACACCTGGTGATAGTTGATATGAATAATTTAGATATTAATAATTCTGATATTTTTAAGGTTCATGTAGGTATAGATGACACTGACTCCTCCCAGGGAATGTGCACTACTTATATATGTTCTGTGATTCTGGACCGACTTAAAGCTTGTGGTTTTCGGGTGGAGGGACCACCACGACTCATACGTCTGAATCCATTCGCACCACATAAAACACGTGGAAACGGTGCAGTGTCATTTAAAATGGTATTAAAATCAAAAAAACAGCTTTTAGAAGCTAAAAAACTTATTTATAACACCGTAGATGAACTGTCGGTGATGGATGATCCCAAAACCAATCCTGGTTTGATATTTTATGAGGGGGAAATAACACCTCAACTTGAGGATTTCGCCCTAAAAACCATTAGGACCATTGTGAAGCAGGAAGAAGCTGAAAAATTAGCCAGGAAATTAGGTGCAGAAGTTTTCAAGTTCAAAAAAGGGAGAGGTGTTATTGGTTCCCTGGCAGCTATTGGCTGTCCCCTTGATGATGCCACATTTGAGTTACTGGCCTATCGTGATCCTGCAAATTATGGTAAAAAACGATTGGTGGATGCAGAATCTGTCAGAGAAATGGACCATGCCACTTATCCTCATACTTTTGATAATTTAGATGATGGGTACATGGCCATCACCCCCCACACTCCATGTCCGGTACTATACGGTATCCGGGGAGAAACTGAAGAAGCTGTCATAGAAGCTCAGAAAATGGTGAGAGTATGTGAACCCATAGAACGTTCGATGGTGTTTATAACCAACCAGCACACAGACCTGCACCTGCAATTTACTTCTAGTATCAAAGAAATGGAACAATTCCAGTGTTACATTGTTAAAGGAACAGTTAAAGATTTTCCATTGGTTATTGAGGGAGGTCATGTTATTTTCACTCTGATGGATGAATCCAGTGAAGTGGAATGTGCTGCTTATGAACCTACCAAACAGTTCCGGGATGTGGTGCGGGAGCTGGTTCCTGGAGACCAAGTGGTGGTTTATGGGGGAATTGGACGAAAAGGAACTTTGAATGTGGAGAAAATTGAAGTCTTGGCTTTAGCACCATTATACAAATATGTTAACCCCCTTTGTGACTGCGGTAAGCGTATGAAATCTGCAGGGACTGGTAAAGGTTTTAAGTGCCCCCGATGTGGGAATAAAATACGTAGCAATTCTAAAGAAAAAATTGAAATTTCCAGAACCCTTAAAACAGGTTTTTATGAAGTTCCACCTTCAGCACGACGTCATCTGAGCAAACCTATTGTGAGAGGAATCTGAAACCGGGGAAAAATATGTTCTCTAAAGACCATGAAAAACCCAGATATTCACAAAGCATTACAAGAGATTTAGCTGACTTCATTGTATCTACAGAGTATCATGACCTTCCAGAAAGCGTTGTTGAACAATCAAAACTCTGTTTTTTGGATTTTTTATCAGTTACTCTTGCAGGATCTCGAACTAAAAGTGCGAGAATTATTAGGAAGATAATTAGTGGAGATATTGAATCTGGAGGGTTAACAACAAGTGAAAATTTTATGAATGATAAATCTACGATCATAGGCTGGGGAAAATCTAATCCAATGGATGCAGCTTTAGCTAATGGAGTTTCAGCCCACTCTCTGGATTTGGATGATGGGCATCGATTGGCTCATCTACATCCTGGTGCCTGCGTAATCCCTGCAGCACTGGCTTTATCAGAAGTTTATGGGAAATCCGGGAAAGACTTTATAACTTCCTTAGTGGTGGGTTACCAGGTTGCAATACATCTGGGCATGACTTTGAATCCTCAACACCGCAATAAAGGTTTTCACAGCACAGGAACCTGCGGAACCCTTGGAGCAGCTGCCGCAGCATCGAAGATAATGGAATTAAATTTGAAAGAGGTTTTAAATGCCCTGGGGATTGCTGGAACTCAGGCTGCTGGATTATTAGAATCTGATCATGCTGGTAGCATGGCCAAGCATCTTCACGCAGGTAAAGCTGCTCAAACAGGATTATTATCAGCATTACTTGCCAGTGAAGGTTTCACCGGAGCTTGCACAATTTTAGAGGGACGTGAAGGTCTCTTTAAAGCTATGAGTAGTATGGAAAACCTAGAAAAAAATGTGCACTGGAAAAATCAGGATAAATATGAAATAATGGGTGTTTATTTCAAAAAATATCCAGTTTGCAGACATTTACATTCTTCATTAGACGCTGTTATAAATTTAATGAGTAAGAATAAGCTTAATCCCACGGATATTCAGAATATAACCGTTGAAACTTATGAAATTGCCGCTTCCCATGCTAACTATCAACCGGAAACAGTGGAAGGAATCAGACAAAGTCTGCCTGTGAGTATTGCAATAGCCATTCAAGAAGGAAAACTGACTGTTGAAAATATTTCAACCATTTTAGATAGTTCAGGGACTCATCTGGACGTTATAATAAATGAACTTGCTGGTAAAGTAAAGATAAAATTAGATGAAAAAGAGAACAATCTTTATCCACTTAAAAGACCATCTAAAGTTACCATTAAATGTGAAGGTAATGTTTACACGGAACGAGTTGAACTGGCTAAGGGAGAACCTGAAAACCCCTTCAGCGAAAATGAACTGTTGGAAAAATTCAAAGACTTGAATCCCCATGTTAAAACTGGTTGTTTGCAGATTCTAAAAGATTTAGAATGTGAAAAATTAGTAGATGTAATGCAAGTTCTTAATAATGGTTTAAAAATCAGAGAAAAATAGTATTAAGTGAAAAGTGATTTTTATGGACACCGTGGATTATTTAAATAAGTTAGGAATCATAAAACCCGATGATAAATTGCCAGATTCAGCCAAAAGGTTTCAAGACGGTGCTCAGTATCGTTTTGAAGTTCCAGGTATTCAGAAACCTGCAGCTCTTCATGGTCTTCTGGATGCTCTGGATAAATATGGAATAATGGTGCACCGGGTAACCCAGACCAAGGGTATTATGCTCCTCACAGACCAGGAGATACTTGAAATGGCAGAAATGGCTAAAGATGCCCAAATTGAGCTCTTTTTAAGTGTGGGTCCGCGAGCTACTTATGACACCAGTGCTTCTGCAAAAACCAAAGAAGGTGCTCGGATAGGATATCGCTTAAGAGGTTATGATAACCTTAACTATGCTGTTGAAGATGTTAAACGTGCGGTGGATCTTGGTGTGCGAGGAATTGTGGTATACGATGAAGGTTTATTATGGGTACTGGGTAAGATGCGTGAAGAGGATGAGTTACCTGCTGATGTGCACTTTAAGGTTTCAGCTCACTGTGGTCATGGCAACCCTGCATCAGCACGACTTTTGGAGAGTATTGGAGCAGATTCATTTAACCCGGTGCGAGATCTGCAGATAAACATGCTTGCCTCCATCAGAAAAGCCATTTCTATCTCTCTGGATATTCACACGGAAAATCCTAAATCCTCTGGTGGATTTATCAGACACTATGAAGTACCGGAAATAATTAGGAAAGCTTGTCCAGTTTACCTTAAAACAGGTGGGGCGGTGGCTGCCCATCATGGATATGATACCACTCGTAAAGAAGCAGCAGAACGTGCAAGGCAAGTTTTACTTGTTCAGAACATGATCAACCGGTACTACCCCGAGGCAGTGATGTCTAAACAAGGAGTTGAAGATTTAGCCATTCCCCAATAATTGAATATTAAATATATTAAAACATGTGTATATTAATATGGAAATATCAGTTTAAGGGTACTTGTTTTATATTTCCATAAAGTTTTAACCTCTTCAGCTTAAAAGACTAATATTTAAAAAAAAATCTGAATTTGGAGATTTAATGTCAGCAAAAATCACTGGTCTGGTCAGGAATGCAGTTATAGATGCGAGCACAACATTCAGAGAAGACCAGCTGGCCGCCTACCAAAAGGCGATTCATGAGGAAGAAAATGATAATGCCCGCTGGGTCCTGGAATTACTCCTGGAAAATGCTAGAATAGCAATGAGTAATAAAGTTCCCCTGTGTGACGATACTGGGATCCCCCATGTTTTAGTTGAATTAGGGCCAAATACACCTTTACCAGAGAATTTTTTCAATCAAATAGAGGAAGGAGTGATTTCAGGTCTCAGGGAACTTCCTGGAAGGCCCATGGCAGTCCTAGGGAATGATGTTGAAAGGATGGAGCAGAGCAGGGGGCTTAGTAATGACCCTGGAAAAGTAATGCCTCCGGGAGTTTTGATTGATCACATGGATGATGAGGGCATTAAAATCCATATTCTGATGTTAGGTGGCGGTCCAGAGATAAGAAGCCATACATATCGTGTTTTTCACCAGAGGGATCACAGAAATCTTTTTAAGGAAGCGTTAACATGGATGAGATCAGAGGTTCCTAAGTTAGGATGCACACCATGCATCCCTGCCATAGGGATTGGTAGAACCCATTTTGAAGCTTCATCACTTATGCTGAAGGCAATGGCCTATGGGAATCTCAATGACCAATCAGAAATTGAGAAAAAAATCACTGATTCATTGAATCATACCAAAGTAGGTGCACTTGGTCTGGGGGGTTCTGTTACTGCCCTCGGTTCTATGGTTAAAGTAGGACCTCAAAGGGCCAGTGGAGTTCGAATCGTTAGCATGCGACCTTGTTGCTGTGTTGAGCCAAGAAAAGCATCTATTTACCTATCACAAGATTTAATGGAGTAAGAAAATGGCAATTGGAAGAGAGACTGTGGAAAATTTATTAAAGATTACCAAGCCCCGATGGAGAACCTCCCTTACCAAAGTGGAACCCAACCGGATCATCACCCGAGGATACCCTCAGGAAGATTTGATTGGAAATATTTCTTTTCCAGAGATGGTTTATTTACTTTTAAAAGGTGAGTTACCAGGATATGAAGAGGCAAAAATGTTAGAGGCAGTTTTAGTTTCTTTCTGCGATCATGGTCTAACTCCACCCAGCACCCAGGTGGCCCGGATAATGGCCTCCACTGGCGCTCCCATGAACACATGTGTATCTGGAGGCATTTCTTCATTTGGAAAACACCATGCAGGGGCCCTGGAACGTTCCATGCAGATAATTCAAAAATTAATAAAAGAAGGCATTGCTAATAGTGGACCTCCTTCCTCTCGTGGTGATTTGAAAAACTTGGCACTACTGGCAGTGGAACACTTTCTGGATAAAGGTAAAAAAATACCTGGATTTGGACATCGTTTTCATGATAAGGACCCGCGACCGGATAAATTAGTGAAAACTGCTAAAAAGTATGGATGTTTTGGTATTCACACTCAATTAGCAGTGTCCATTGAGGATATACTCATAGAAATGAAGGGTATCCGTATGAACATTGATGGTGCTAATGCCGGGATACTCTCGGACATGGGATTTGACTGGAGATGTGGAACTGGAATATTCACCATAGGAAGAGTTCCAGCGCTTGTTTCACATATACATGAAGAAAAATCCTTTGAAACTCCTTTTAGGAAGTTTGTCGAAGTTGAGGATATTTATTACGATGGTTTAGAATCTAGAAATATTAATTCTGACCGTAAAATACTTAACACGAGTAAATAAGTTTTCTAACTCCTTTTTTTCTTCTGAAAATTAAATAGTAAAAGATATATATCCACTAAAATAGAGTTTCGTTCATCATGGTCATATTAGGGTGATTTAAATGACAACGATATCGGAAGCGATAACAACGATAAAAAAGGCTGAAAGTGATGCCGATAAACTAATAAAGGACACAGAAGCCAAGTCTTCTGAAATGATCCAGGAAGCTAAGTCTAAATCAAAAGAAACCATAGAAAAGGCAAAAGAATCCGCGAACATTGATGCTGAGAAAATCACATTTGAAGCCGAGACTAATGCCAAGAAGGAAGCATACAAAATAAACAATCAAACCAATGAAAAAGTAGAGATAACAAAAAGTAAAGCTACCGGTATGGTTGATGAGGCTGCAGAAGTCATTGTAAAAAGCATATTATAGTGTGAGTACCATGTTCAAGCCGGCAAGGATGAAAAAGCTCAGGATTATCACCCTGGACAAGTACGCAGATTCTGCTGTGAATGCACTTCACGAAGCAGGACTGGTCCAGATTGAAGATATATCCGAGCGAATACAACAGGATGCAGAATGGAGACAGATCCTGAAACCATCCAGCGCCTCTCCTTTTACCGCGAAAATTTCTTCCCTTCTTATGAAAACATCAGGAACCGCTGATTTTTTAAAGTCAATGGCCCATAAGGAGAAAGGAATTTTACCCCTGGTGAAGGGTTTCATAAACCCACCACCCATTCAAAAAGTAGAAGTAGAAGCCTTGGATGTTCAGGAACTGATTGATAAGGCTGAAAAAACCCTGGGAGAAGTTGAGTCGCGTACTCAACCCCTGGAAGAAAAAATCAACCAACTCGACTCAAAAAAAACTGAACTTGAAAATTCCCTTAAAGTAGCGCAAAACCTTTTAAATTTTGATATTGACCTTTCTCTTCTGGAAGGATCTGAATATGTCTCTTTTATTGCTGGTAAAATATCATCAGAATCCTATGACACTTTTGAAAATAGTCTAAAGGATATTAATGACGAAATAGTAGTTTTTGACCAGGAAAGTGAATCCAAAGGATTCAAAATACTGGTTATTGTAACCTTAAAAAGTCATTCTGATGAAGTTTTAAGTCAGCTGCGGAAGCTTGAATTTGAAAGATTCGAATTCAATGCACTGGAAGGTAAACCCAGTGAGATAATATCTAAATCCGAATCCGAGATTGAATCTATCAGCAGAGAAAAGGAATCCATCTTAGAAGATCTGGCAGATATATCTGCCGAATGGTTAAACCCGCTCATGGGCCTCAAGGAACAGTTAGAAATTGAAAAACAACGCAACGAGATTTTCTCTTCCTTTGGAGAAACAGAGAATACTAAAATGTTCGAGGGATGGGTAACTGAAAAGCAATTGAAAGAAGCCCTGGTGACTATTGACACTTCAACTGAAGGTCATTCCATTGTGGATGTGACTGACCCTGATGTCAATAATGATAACATTCCAGTTCATCTTGATAATCCTCGTTTTGCCAAACCATACGAGATGTTTGTGCACATGTATTCTCCCCCAGATTACCGGGAGATTGATCCCACCATTTTGATGGCCATCATATTCCCCTTCTTCTTCGGTTTCTGTCTTACAGAAGCTGGTTACGGGATAGTTGATGCAATGGTGGGTTATATTATATTCCGAGGTCTGGGAAGAAACAGTAAAACCATGGCCAACCTTGGCCTTATAATGGTTGCCTGTGGAGTTTGGGCCATAATCCTGGGACTGGTAACTAACAGTTTCATCGGAGACTTTATACCCAGGTTTATTATGGGAGATCCACAAGCAATGATCCCCACCACCATTCCCTCTATAAACTCCTTCGCACATCCGGAAAACATCCTTATAATTGCATTGTTAGTGGGTGTGCTGCACATCAACATGGGTTTGGCCTTTGGAGCCTACAACAACATCATCCGTGGAGATGTACGGGAAGCTTTAGGAGCTCAAATAGTATGGTTTATAATTGAAGCCGGTTTAGCATTACTGGCTATTGCCTACCTCATGTTAGGTGGGGGAATATTAATGTATCTGGGAGGAGCTATTTTCGTAGCAGGCCTAATAATGCTTGTTTACTTGAATGGTCCCTTCGGACTCATGGACCTCTCAGGTTTCCTGGGAAACGTTCTTTCATACGCCAGGCTACTGGCATTATGTCTTTCCACAGGAGGAATTGCCACCACAGTTAACATCTTAACTGGAATTGTGGGAGATATGATTCCTTTTATTGGAATAATACTTGCACCCCTAGTCTTTATTGGAGGACAAATTGCAAACCTTGCCTTCCAAACATTGGGTGCCTTTATAAATGCACTGCGTTTGCACTATGTTGAGTTTTTTGCTCAGTTTTACATTGGAGGAAGTCAAAAGTTTAGGGCCTTCAGAGCCAAAAGAAAGTACACTGATTTAGGAGGAAAATAATATGGTAGAAGTCGCTTTAGGAACAGCATTAGCATGTATCGGTGCTGGATTAGCAGTCGGTTTTGCAGGATTAGGATCAGGTTTAGGACAGGGAATAGCAGCAGCAGGGAGTGTAGGTGCTGTGGCAGAAGATGAGGACATGTTCGCCAGAGGTATCATCTTCACCGCACTACCCGAAACCCAAGCTATATACGGATTTCTGATTGCTATACTCCTCATGGTGTTCACCATTATGGCTAACAAAGCACTGCCAGCATCATTAGGTCTGGTAGCGATAGGTGCCGGAGCAGCAATAGGATTCGCAGGTCTCGGGTCTGGTATGGGTCAGGGTATCACCGCATCCTCATCTGTAGGTGCAGTAGTTGAAAACGAGGACATGTTCGCCAGAGGTATCATCTTCACCGCACTACCCGAAACCCAAGCTATATACGGGTTCCTGATTGCTATACTCCTCATGGTATTCGGTGGAATTCTGGGATAACTCCGGGATGATAGAGATGAGTGCCGGAACAGAGAAGATAGTCTCAAGTATAATGTCTGATGCACAGGTTAAAGCAGAATCCATATTAGCGGAAGCTGAAAAGGAAAAACAATCCATTCTCTCTGAAGGCGAAGCTCAAGCAGCAGCAGAAAAGGAGAAAATCTTAGAAAACGCTCAAAAAACAGCACAGATGAGGTATCAGCAGATTATCTCAGAAGCTAAGATGAACTCCCGGAGAATGGAACTTGAGGCTCGAGAAGAAGTAATAGAAGAAGCATTCAAAAAAGCTGAAGAACAGCTTAAACAGATTGCTTCCTCAGATGCAACTGAATACAAGACATCTCTGGAAAAAGTGATAACTGAAGCTGGTGTGGAGATAGGCGGAGGTGACCTCATAGTCCTGGTTAAAGAAAGCGATAAGGATAAAATAAAAGGTTCTTTACCTTCTCTTGAAAAGACTATCAGTGATAAAACCAGCAAACCAACAAAACTGGAGATGGGAGAGGCCATAAACACCATTGGCGGTGCCATTGTAAAGACCAAAAATGGTGAAATAGAGGTAAACAACACCATCGAAGCAAGAATGTTGCGCTTTAAAAAATCTCTAAGATCCAAAGTTGCAGGGATATTATTCAAATAGATAGGGGGAATTAAATGGCAGAAGACATTGCTACATTAGTCACTGGACTGGGTTTTCCCTCTGTTGAAGCTTTCCTAGCGGCCATGTTAATCGTACTGGCCATATTCGGAGCAATTGTAGTTATCTCAACACTCAGACCAGTTCTGGGGATTTTCCCCTACACTTATCCCAACGCCAGGATAAGGGCTAGGATTGGTAGGATATTCAATGAAAAACAGCTTCAAGAAATCATCGAAGCTGGAAGTATTGAAGAGGTGAAAAACTACCTCCGCGGGTTCCCAGACTATGCAAAATACATTGATCAGTACCCCCTGGAAAAGGCCCTGGACACCCAGTTAGCCGAAAGCTACGATTTAGTTGCTAGGATTACCCCTGAAAACAGCAGAGACGCCTTCAAATTTCTCCTGAAAAAATGGGATATTCGCAACATTAAAAGTATTATAATAGCCAAAGAAGCAGGTTTAACCACCGAAGAAACACTGGACCTGGTGGTTCCATACGGGGATCTTACAGACAAACTTGATGCATTGGTTGATGCTGATAACATCAACGAAGTATTGAATGCGCTGGAAGGGACAGAATACGCCCCTCTACTGGAGAATGCCATTCCCACCTATCAGGAAACAGGATTACTATTACCATTAGAAGCTTCCCTTGATAACTACCTCCTGACAAAACTCCTGAAGAGTGTTTCCACCCCTGAAGATGATAACACATCCTATCTAAAAAACTATGTGGGAACCATGGTGGATGGAGCTAATCTGAAAATCATCCTGCGAGCTAAAGTCGATGGACTGCACTACGATGATATCGAACCTTACATGATCAGTGATGGTTACCAGATCAGGGAATGGAAATTGAAAGACTTAATGGAATCAGAAGATGTTGCTGGAGTGGTGAGTGGCTTGGAAGGAACAGAATACGCTACTTTACTGGCAGAGGCCATGGCCACCTACAATGAAACTGGTTCCATATCCGCCTTTGAAATTGCCCTGGATAACCATGTGGTGGAAACTGCTAAAAAGATATCATTAAAGAATCAGTTCGGAATCGGACCAATGATTGGCTTTTTAAGCCGAAAAGAGAAAGAAATTAAGAATTTAAAAATCATTGTCCGTGGAAAACGGGAAGAAGGATACACCCCTGCCATGATTAAGGAGATGTTAGTATGAGTTCGAAAATAGCAGTGATGGCAGATCCGGATACCGTGACCGGTTTCATGCTAGGAGGCATTAAAGATGGATTTCCCGTGAAAGACATGGATGAAGCGGGAGATAAACTACAGGAACTGTCCAAAGAGTATTCCATAATAATAACTACTGAAAAAATAGGAGACAATTTCAGAGAAAGAATAGACAAAATGAGTAGTGAAAGTACACTGCCCATGATAATAGAAATTCCAGATAAAACAGGCTCAGTAGAAAGGGAATCAGACCCAATCAGAGAGCTTATAAAAAGAGTAATTGGGGTAGAGATGGTAGAATGACTGCCGAAGGAAAGATAATAAAGATAGCGGGTCCTGTTATAACCGCTAGTGGTATGAGAGGGACCCAGATGTATGAGATGGTGAAAGTAGGTGATGATAAGCTTATCGGGGAAATCATTGAACTCGAGGGTGACACTGCCACCATCCAGGTTTACGAAGAAACAGCCGGTATGAAACCCGGAGAAGTTGTGGAAAGTACAGGAGGACCACTATCCGTGGAGCTGGGACCAGGAATAATTGGATCCATCTTTGACGGAATCCAGAGACCACTAGAAACCATTAAACTGGAAGTGGGAGACTACATTGAAAGGGGTGTGGATGTACCTGCACTACCTAAAGATAAAAAATGGACCTTCAAACCCACAGCCACCGCAGGCACCAAAGTGGAAGGTGGAGATGTCATTGGTGAAGTGCAGGAAACCTCTGCAGTAACCCAGAAAATAATGATCCCACCAAATGTAAGTGGAACCCTGAAAAGCATTGTGGGTGCCGGGGAATACACTGTAACCGAAGACATTGCCGAAGTGGAAACACCTAAAGGTCCGGTTAAAGTTCAATTAATGCAAAAATGGCCAGTCCGAGTTGGAAGACCATACAAGAGCAAACTAGATCCGGACATACCACTGGTAACCGGTCAACGAGCACAGGACACCTTTTTCCCTGTGGCTAAAGGTGGAACCGCAGCCATACCAGGACCATTCGGGTCAGGGAAAACTGTTACCCAGCAGCAACTGGCTAAATGGGCTGACGCGGACATCATTGTCTACGTAGGATGCGGTGAAAGAGGAAACGAGATGACCGAGGTGTTAAAGGAATTCCCGGAACTGGAAGACCCTAAAACTGGTAAACCATTAATGGACCGAACAGTCCTTATCGCTAACACATCCAACATGCCAGTGGCAGCCAGGGAAGCCTGTGTTTACACCGGTATAACCATTGCCGAGTACTTCCGTGACCAGGGATATGACGTGGCTCTAATGGCAGACTCCACCTCCAGATGGGCTGAGGCTATGAGGGAGATCTCCGGGCGACTGGAAGAAATGCCTGGTGAAGAAGGATACCCCGCATACCTTGCATCACGTTTAGCACAATTCTACGAAAGAGCTGGTCGAGTAACCACCGTGGGAACTGAAGATAAGACTGCATCGGTAAGTGTGGTTGGTGCTGTATCACCACCCGGCGGAGACTTGTCCGAACCAGTTACTCAAAACACTCTACGTATTTGTAAAGTGTTCTGGGCACTGGACGCATCTTTAGCAGATAAACGTCACTTCCCATCCATAGACTGGCTGCAGAGCTACTCATTATACGTAGACAGCGTGGAAGGATGGTGGGATGATTCTGTGGGTGCAGACTGGAGAGCAACCAGGGATGAAGCCATGGCCCTGCTGCAGAAAGAATCCGAACTACAGGAAATCGTGCAACTGGTAGGACCAGATGCCCTGCCTGACCGGGAAAGGATCACCCTGGAAAGTACCCGTATGATCAGGGAGGACTTCCTGCAACAGAACGCATACCACGAAGTGGACACCTACTGTTCACCATCTAAACAGTATCAAATGCTCAAAACCATTATAATGTTCCAAGAAAAAGCCACCGCTGCCCTGGAAAGAGGAGCATCATCTGCAGATTTAACCGATCTACAGGTTAAAGAAGAAATCGGAAGGATGAAATTCATACCTGAAGATGAATTTGACGCACAGGTCAAAGAAATCCAGGACAAAATAGTTAAACAGACTAGTGAGGTGTGAAAATGAACGCCAATATCAAAACCAGAGAATATACCACAGTCAGAGAAGTGGCTGGCCCTCTAATGATTGTAGAAGGCGTGGAAGGCGTTGCCTACAGTGAAATTGTGGACATAGAAACACCAAACGGTGAGATGAGAAGAGGACAGGTCCTGGAAGTTAAAGGTGACATTGCTGTGGTTCAGGTTTTCGAAGGAACCAGCGACCTTAACACCGCCACCACCAAAGTAAGATTCACCGGTGAAACTGCCAAGATCGGAGTTTCCCTGGACATGCTGGGACGAGTATTCAGTGGAACTGGAAGCCCCATAGATGGTGGGCCAGAAATCATCCCAGAAAAAGAACTGGACATCAACGGAAGTCCCATGAACCCCTCTGCCAGGGAATTCCCAGCAGAATTCATCCAGACAGGTATATCCACCATCGATGGAATGAACACCCTGGTACGTGGACAGAAGTTGCCCATCTTCTCTGGATCAGGTTTACCTCACAACGAACTGGCAGCCCAGATCGCCAGACAGGCCAAAGTGTTAGCTGAAGAATCAGAGTTTTCAGTTATATTCGCAGCCATGGGTATCACCCACGAGGAAGCAAATTACTTCATGCGTGACTTTGAACGAACCGGAGCCTTAGAACGTGTTACCGTATTCATGAACCTGGCTGATGACCCGGCTATTGAAAGGATCATCACCCCCCGTATGGCACTAACCACTGCCGAGTACTTCGCCTTCGAACACGATATGCACGTACTGGTTATACTCACAGATATGACCAACTATGCCGAAGCTTTAAGGGAAATTTCCGCTGCTCGTGACGAGGTACCCGGACGTAGGGGTTACCCGGGTTACATGTACACTGACCTCTCCAGTTTGTATGAACGGGCTGGTCGTATAGTGGGTAAAGAAGGTTCCATCACCCAGATGCCTATTCTGGTGATGCCTCAGGACGATATAACTCACCCCATTCCTGATTTAACCGGTTACATCACCGAGGGACAGATCGTGCTTTCCAGGGACTTGCACCGTAAAGGTATTTATCCACCAGTAGATGTGCTCCCCTCACTATCACGACTGATGAGTGGTGGAATTGGTGAAGGACAGACCCGTGAAGACCACAGTGGAGTGTCTGACCAGCTTTACTCAGCCTATGCTGAAGGCCGTGACCTCAGAGACTTGATGGCCGTGGTAGGGGAAGAAGCTCTAACTGAACGTGACCGTAAATTCCTGACATTCGCTGATGGTTTTGAAGACAAATTCATCACCCAAAACAGGGACGAAGACCGTTCCATTGAGGAAACACTGGACCTTGGTTGGGAGTTAATGAGTGTTCTACCTGAAGCAGAACTTAAAAGGGTTCGCGCTGAGCACATACCCAAGTACCATCCAGACCACAAATAACCCCCTTCCCATCTTTTTGGAAGAATAATTAGAGGGATGAAAAATGGCACAAGAAATGATTGAAGGCATCAACCCCACCAGGATGGAGCTTTTAAAACTCAAACAGCGAGAAAAACTCGCAGTTAAAGGTCACAGCCTCCTTAAAGAGAAAAGGAACGCTCTGATCATGGAGTTTTTCAACATCCTGGAGAGGGTGAAAGGGTCCCGTGATGAAGTTACAGAGAAACTTCAGGAAGCATATCAGGACTTAACTGCAGCCCAGGTAACCATGGGAGATCTCGCCGTGCGAAAAGCTGCCATGTCCGTTACTGAATCAGTTGACGTTGACATCGACTCCAGGAGTGTTATGGGAGTTGTAGTGCCAGTAATTGACTCAGAAACTCAAAAGAGAACCATTGTAGAACGTGGTTACGGATTCACCGACACCTCAGTCAAACTGGATGAAGCAGCCAAAAAATTCGAAGAATCCATACAGCTCATCATTGAACTGGGAGAAATCGAGAAGACCATAATGTTACTGGCAGGTGAAATTGAATCCACCAAACGACGGGTGAACGCCCTGGAACACATCATCATTCCCCGACTGGAAAACACTGTCAAGTACATTGAAATGCGCCTGGAAGAGATGGAAAGGGAGAATTTCGTTAGGTTGAAGATGATCAAAAAAACCATGGAAGAAGCTGAGGAGGCAATTTAATGGTTCGTATTATAACCCGACTGGATCAGGTTAAAAAAGAGCAGATGAAGAAGGCCAAACCTGCCATTGATTTTGAGATCGGAACTATCTCCGGGAAGGTTAGAGCCATAATTGCTGATGAAGACAAAAAGTTCAAGGCAGGAGAAAACAAACCAGTCAAGATAAAAAAAATCAACATCAACGCCAACCACATATGTTTCATCAGCGCCTACGGAACCAATAAATACGGACATACACTGGCAGTTGGTGAGGAAACTTACCTACCCATAAGCATGGAACGGACAGCAGACCACGCACTCTTCGCTGCGGCCTTAGACTATAAAGTAGAAAAAAATGATTTATTAGGCATTTTAATACTCTTACCTGTGGAATTGAATTTCTAAGGGAGAATACCTGATAAATAACTTTTTATTCTATTATTTTTTTATTTTTATACATTTCAATTTGAAATATTCATTTGATCAATTTTTATAAGGGATATCCCCATCAAAATTGTTATTTTATAATGCAAATTTTTTCTAACTTTAATTGCTGTATTATAATGTTAATCCTCTCATATTCACGACAGAAAATTAGATAAAAAATGGATATTAAAAGGAATAAATATTATTCCTCACAGCGTACCTCATACGCGTAAGGTACGTTTATTATTATAAGTATTGAATTATAAGCAGATGAATCTAAATTTAGATAAAATATGTCACTATACTCCAAACAATTTCTTTTTAATATAATTATTTAGGGGCTCTTTTGCTTTTTCTATTTGAAGGATCAGATCATCCACCAGATATTTAACCTCTTCATAATCTTTCAAGGATTCATCACGCTCTTTATCAAGCTTTTTCAACTCTTTAATTTTAGATTTCCCCCTGAACCTCGATACAACTCCAGGAGAACGTCCACCAGCATAATCAGTGTTAATTTGACGTTTTCTCTCTAAATAAGCCATTTGAATGTTTTTAATATCCCTACGCACGCTTTTTTTCAAATCCTTTAAGATCATCTCTTTTTCGGTAAGTTCAACCAATATCCTTCTTGAATCCGCAATAGAATCTGCTTCCAAGTTAGTATCATAAATATCCTCAATTATTTTATGATAATCTTCAATCTTCATTCTGGCACCGTTTAAAAAAAGATTTAATTTGATTAATGTCCTTTAAATACTGTTTTTACGAATTTACATCGATTAATATTTTAAAAAGATTACCCTCTACCTCGCAATGGGTTTTAAGATCATCATTTTCCTTTTCCATATCTCTTAACTTATAAAGAACATTGGTAATGGAAAAAGTATTTAATATTCCGGTTTTATTTTCTGGTTTGGAGGATATTAATAGAATCGTCACTTGATTACCCTCAATTATAACGTTATAGTTAATGGCATTGATGTAAATGGTGTCAGACAATCTGAGGAGGAGTTTTATGTGCTTTATTGGAAGACCGCTAGTACTGATTATCTCTTTTATCTTATCATTCTCTCTACACTGTTCTATATCAATATCCACTGTACCCACCATAGTTATTTTTATACTACAATATTATATCCTTCCAAGAATAAAATCTTAACTAAAATGAGAGACTATAATCGAGAAGAAAATCTGCTGAAAAAACAGATTCTGAGCCTGAACCGACACCTTCCAAGGCGTAGGAAGAATTTAAAGGAGCTTTTAGAAGAAGATAAACCCCATGTACTGGGATCTGATGGAACAAGGCACCGTTTCAAGAAAAATGAACTTAAAAAAATCTCGTCTATGATTCCAAGGGAATCATGGGGTCGGTTGAAACTTCCCCTTTATATTGAGATTGATGCAGATATGAGTGGTTCGCGTATTGCTGGTAGATTGGAATGTAGTTTGGTGTGCCAGATCCTGGGTCGTGAAGATTGCGGTGAAGAAATTTATATCTACCGACCTGACATAAAATTAGTAAGGCTGGAGTTACCTACCACATCACAGTACATGTTCCTGGTACGGTAAGTACATTAGGTTCATTAAATAAAGGTTCAGTAATATATGCAAAACAAGCTAATGCAAAAAAGATAAAAAACATTCTAACTCAGCAAATACTATTTTTTTGTTACTCAAATTATTTATTTAAATTATAAATAAATTTAATTTATAAATAAAACGTGAATTCACTACAATTAACTCAATTATATTCATTAAAATAATTAAAATAAAAACTAATTAGGATGAATTCGTTATGGGACCTAAAAGGATATGGAAATCAATGAAATCATTCTATTATGACTTTTTATATGATTTTGATTGGGAAGAGATAAAAAAAGATCCAGATAAAATGGCTAAATTATCTATTTTAGCTTTCGGGGCGGAGATAATGGTAACAGTACTTATTGTAATCGGGACCCTGATTTTCATTTTAAGTGTGCTATTTAGATAAGTTAAACAAGCCATATATGGCAAAATAAGTTTAGCCAGGATATAATTCTAATAAAATATGTAAATAGTGTTATATTTCGGGTTTTATTGATTTATAAACCCTCTGTACAATTTTTCGAGCAGAGTAAAGCGCATCTTCCCTGGTTGTACTGGAAGTTAAAACTGTGGCCACTGGTTCTCCTTTTTCAATAATAACCCCCTTATTGGGTAGATCGCAAACTCCATCAAAATTGAGATTACCCACTTGTGATCTGTGATGGGCATGGATTACCATTTTCACTGCAAATTTACTGGGAGGTGGAATGTTCATGAGGTGCCCCTGCGAGGCTTCAAGATGTGCTTCTGCCATATTTATGTCCAAGGCCAGTTCTGCACATTCAAATGTTCCCTGCAGGCGGGGGTTTACCTCAATTACAAATACTTCACCATTTCTTATCATGAAATCTACCCCATTGGAGCCAGTTAGGGATAGATGGCTCACCACTTTTTGAGCAATTTCAGAGATTTTCGAATCATCCCTACATGAGTCTCCATTTTTTTTATCTCGATGATTGCTGTCGCGATAGTAACTTCCACTGTGATTTTCTCCCAGGTAAGTATCTCCGTTATAGGGTACTATGTTTCCACAGTAACCAAAGGGTTCCCTTTGACCCAGTACTTTATCACCTATGATCTGGCTGCTGGTGAGTATGGTCCTGGCATCAGTGCCAGTAGCAAGAACAGAAGCACTGGCATTTTCACCCTGAATGAATTCCTGCAGAATCCATCCACCATCATCAAGCTCAAAATTAACATCCAATGAACTAGCATCCATCTCACAATTAGAGTCTGAAGATGATCTCTTTAGAATCTCATTTAAAAATCGAATCCCATAGCCACCTGAACCATATCTGGGCTTTAAGACAAACCTTTTATCTGGGTCACTGCTGGCAATATCCCGGGCATCTTCCATATCCTTGATAAGATGGGTTTCTGGAACATGGAATTTACCTTGAAGCTTCTTCATAAGTCGATATTTATCTTCAACAGTGTCTACTCTGGTGTTGCCCATGATTTTCTTGGAAGGAAAGATAGCAGGAGATACACCAGCACAACAGATTATCCCATCAGCATCACCAGCCATCTCCAGGGCCATCTTCTCAATAATTAAGGGGTTGAAACATTGAGTGAATCTGCCGCATGATTTTTGTGGTTTTTGATCCAAAGCTGAAAGGAATTTATCAACACAAGTCCTCAGATCCATGGTTCCAAAATAATCCGCTGAATAAACCTGGTATCCTAACTTTTTAAGGGAACAGGCCACAGCCCGGGTGTTAACACCCGCAACTAGAACTTTTTCCATGTAATTACCCTTGAAAATAAATAGTCCCGAGCGGAGTCGAACCGCCGTCGCCGGTTCCAAAGACCAGCAGGATTACCACTACCCTACGGGACTAAAACATAAAAAAGGCCGCATGTGCAGCAATCTCCTTTTAGAAAGAGGTAATATTTAAACTTATCTACCATATATTTAAAGCAGATAAGATGATTTAAATTGAGCTTGGGAGGGCTTTTTTATTGCATTTTCTCTTTAAACGGCATTTTAGACACTTTCTAGGATTTTTTGTGGGTATGAATTCCTCTTCACCCGAAATTAAGTTTTGAATCCTGTTGATTAGAGATATTATACTATTCTCTGCATTTTCATCGAAATATGTTGACCAGAAAATGTTATCTGTTCCCCTTTCCCTTAGGGATGCTATTATCTTCCTATCTTCTTTCACGGTGTCTTTAAATGCTAGACAGTAACCCAATACTTGGTTAATTGCAGAGGGGAATGCCCTTGTTCCAGGTTTGTCATCAATGATCACGAATTCATCAGGCATCATCCACACTTCATCAATGTAGCCACGGATTCCGTAGCGCTCGGAGAGTACGGGCAGTTCTCTGGATAGTAATTCTACTGTTTTCGAGGTTTCTATCATTTCTTCAAATGTGGCGGGTTCAGCATCACGCAGAAATTCCTCTTCTAATCTGGAATGTTCCCTGGTGCCGATGACCATGTTTCTGGTGGGTTGTACTTCAATTCCCTGAAAATTTTCCAGGAATATGCTGTATTCACAGTATCCCTGTTTATTCAACCAGCTTATGGGAAAGTTGTTGCGCCCTCCAATAATCATTACTTGTGATATGTTAGGGTGCACTTTGGATCTAGTTTGGGGTTTTTCACCACCTATAAGACTTTGCTGGATTTTAAACACCTTTCCTACTTTTCATCTTCCTCTTTCTTAATTAGACGGCTACGTAGAACCGTCCAAAGATCTTTATCTTCTTTACTATCCTTGATCTCTTTCGATTCTTTATTCTCATCAATTTTATCAACTTTAGAGCCTTCAATCATTTCTACTTTTTCAACCAATGAACTATCCTTAATGGTTTCCTTTGAACCTGCTTTAGATACTGTTTTTGGAATATCTTTGTTTTCATTCATTCTGGCATCCTTGACCTTTTGAAGTGCTGCTATAAGTTTTTCTCTGTCACTTTTCAGTGCCTCAACTATTTTTTCCAGTTCCTGGTTCTTTTTACGCGTTTTATTCTGTTTTTTGAAAAGTTCTTTGTATGATTTAGATAGCTGACTGTGTTTCCATTCAAGATCTGCAAGTTCAGTTTCATATTCAGCCAAATGACGTTTGTATTCATCTTCCTGCACTGAAATATCCCTTAACTTACCTTCCTCGTCAATTATGTTTCCCAGATCACTTTTTGGTATGACAAATACTTCCATGCTGCAGTCAAGATTATCCGACCTTTTAAGGGGAACCAGATACTGGTTGTATTCATAGGTCTTTTTCTGACCTCCCACGTTTTTCTTAGTCTTCTTTTTATAGCATTTGACTTGTGATTTTACCAGTTTCACCAAATTGATCTACCCCTAAAGATTCAAAAATACTATTTAAAAATCATATTTAGCAACTAAGTAAAGATTTTACCATATCCTATTTTTTAAGTTATGTTCTTGCACTTCATAAAGTTTCTTAAGTTAAAAAAATCACACTGCAACCCATTATTAACCCCAGACATAGGAATTCTATTTAAAACAATACTCCTGAGTTTTAGTTTTATATGAAGATATTATAATGACTATAATATGACTTGCCGATTCGTATAAAAAAAATGTTGCTTTATGAATTTGTATAAAGGTGAATGAATGGACAACAAAAATACTATTTTAGGATACGATAGATTCTTGATGATGGCTCTCCTGAAAGATGGAGCACTTACTTTAGAGGAATTGGATGATAAGACCATCCTTTTTTATCTCTTATCTGGTGCCAGCAGTTACCAGAAAAAGAACAACCTTTAATGGAAAAGATGTTTTTCACACTATCCCACTTAATATATGAAATAGAAGACCAAAGATCATCTAAAAAGGTGGGTAAGACCGAAGAAGAATGTGAAAAACTCATTGAAAATGGATGGGTTATTCTGGAAGGTGGTAAGTATTCGCTGACACCAGAAGGAGAGGAAGAAGCTCAAAAATTCGTCCGTAACATGGAGAAAAAAGCAGCGCTGGTACGTAAGGATTTCTTCAAACCTGACGCAGCTGCCAAAAACACCACAGTATTAGATGCCTTTTTGGCAATTATGAAGCTAGGATCAGGGCTGGTGAGTGGAAGTGTGGGACTCACTGCCGATGGTACCGATGCCACCATGGACACCATTTCTGCTTTTATGGTATGGCTGGGAATCAAGTACCACCGTGAAACACTCTCAACCCTTCTGGTGATATTTGGTTTATTCTTCGCTTCCCTGAGCATTGGTTATGATTCAGTTACACATCTCATAAGTGCCTATTATGGAGTGCTGGACCCTATGGGAATGCCCTATCTGGTTATAGTGGTGGAGGGAATAGACATTTTAGCAGCCTTCTTCCTATTCTACTACCAGCGCTATGTGGGAAAGGTGAATTACAATCTTACTCTCATATCCCAGTCAGTGGACTCTAAGAACCACATATTTATAGGTTTATCAGTTATTGCCGGGGCAATTTTCACATTGCAAGGTATTTACTTTGTAGATGCTCTTATCGCATCATTTATATCCATTGGAATCTTCAAAGACGCAGTAGATCTACTCAGAGAGGCTATTTCAGCCAGTAAAGGAGAAGAAGAAGATTATTCACAATATAAACTTCCTCTGGAGGAATGCTGGGAAGAGAATAAAAAGATGGCCTTCCAGAACTGGATATTATACATTTTATGGAGTGGGCAGAAGAAAACACGACCAGAAATTGTTTCATCCTTAAAAACAGCATTCAGTCCAACGAATTATATCCCAGTCCTTTCAGAACTTAATGCCACAGTTAAGGAAGTCCATGACTTTGATGAAATCTTTGAGGAACTGGTAAGTCCACTTGAAAAAGAAGGTCTTCTTATGTTAGAGGGAGAGTCCTACATCTTAAGTGCTACTGGAAGCAATTATCTGAAGGATTTTATGGCAAACTTTGACTACTATGATGTTCATCTCCCAGATACCCTACTTCTGGCCATGGCCGAGGATACGGTAAATGCCAAATAGAACTGATTTCTATTCTGTCACATCTATCAAGTAGCACATAAAGATGTTAATCAGATTTGTATGAAATAAAAGTATATGAGAACTAGGAGAATGTGAGAAGTGCAAAGGGATAAAAAGAAGGTCTAAAATGTTTTAATTTTTTTTATTATTTCAATACTTTTTTTTCTTAGAAAAATTATAATTCTAAAACTTATTTTTGGCATTATGTGCTGCTGATAATAATTGCCTGTATTTAACCCTTAAATATTCGATATTATCTTCAATAAGTTCGTTTATGAACTTTTCTACGCTCTCATCATCCAGAAAATCGCGTATTTTATAAAATTTTCCCATGTATAAAATCTCCTCTCCAGTATAGTCTCTGGATAAGCTCTCCTTATACTCTCCAGATAATTTTTAATTTGAAGTAACTTATATAGTTAGGCAACAAACGAACAGTTCGTAAAAAGCTAATAAAATAATCAATTTTAATTTCAGAAAATCCACCAGGGATCTCTAACAGGAATATAATCTTCCATTGATCACTCTAGGATATAAATGTTCATAGTTAATTGAAAAATTGGAAAATTTTAATCATACTTCGTTATAGAATACTATAACGAAATATACACCACCCCCATGTCATGTTTCAGCTAAAAAAATGAAATTTTGAGTCTAATTAAAATCCCTAAACAAAATTTACATTAAACTCTGCTCTTTTTTGCTGAATATCAGGGCAGATATCAGGATCATGAGGACTGTAAACACTGCCACCACCAGTACATCCACATAGACTGGAAGTGCGGACTGGTGCAGGATTATACCCCTTAATGCATCCACCCCATAGGTTAAGGGGTTTACATAGACTGCTGCCTGTAACCAGGTGGGGAGTCCGGTTATAGGGAAAAGAGCTCCGCTAAGGAGAAAAATGGGCATTACAATGAAGCTCATAATGAGGTTGAAGCCTTCCATACTGTCTGTGAAAGAGGCAATGAGCAGTCCCATCCCAGATAGACCCAGGGAAATAAGGATTATCACCAAGGTGGATGTTAAAAGAGTGGGAATATCCATGGGAACACTCACTACAAAAGAGAGTAAGAGAAGTATTAATCCCTGAATTAGGGCCGTGGTGCTAATTCCAATGGCTTTTCCCAGGACAATTGATGGACGAGATATGGGAGCCACCAGTATCTCCTTCAGGAAACCGAACTGCCTGTCCTGTATCACGGAAAGTCCTGAAAACACCGAGGTGAAAAGTATGGTCTGGGCAATGATCCCCGGGTAGATGAAGGCCTGGTAACCTCCTGCCATGTTCCCGAAACGTATGGCCGAACCAAGGCCAGTTCCAAATATAAGTAGCCATAAGAGTGGTGTTACCACCGAGGTTACTATACGTGAACGGTAACGGAAGAATTTCTTGTTTTCCCTTAGCCAGATGGTGTATATTCCCTCAAGTTCTGCCATGATCAGCCCTCCTCCTGAATGGTTCTGCCAGTGTATTTCATGAACACATCCTCCAGGTTGGGGTGTTCCAGTTCTATGGAATTGACGAAGATTTTATGTTCATTGGCAAAATTCACCAGCTCCGCTACCAGGTTCTCACCACGCTCCACCATCAACTTGATCTCTGAGTCCATCACATAAATATCCCGGACAAAATCCAGTTTCTCCACCAGTCCTGTGAATTTTTCCAGTTTATCCACATGCATGGTAATGGTATCAGCCTTTAACTCTCTTTTAAGATTTCGAGGTGAATCTGCAGTGATAATCTGACCTTGATTTATGATGGCCACTTCATCACACAGCCTATCTGCTTCTTCCATATAATGAGTGGTCATTAATACAGAAACGTCCCGATTCTGGTTTAAATCTTTTATATACTCCCATATACTCTCTCTAGTCTGAGGATCCAGCCCCAAAGTGGGTTCATCCAGGAAAAGAACCTTCGGATGGTGTATCAAACCTCTGCCTATCTCCAGTCTACGTTTCATCCCTCCAGAATAGGTTTTAACGAATTCATCTGCCTTATGACCCAGGGCAATGAGATCCAGTATCTCCTCAATACGCTTCTGCCGAACATCCTTGGGCACACCATAGAGTGATGCATGCATTTGAAGATGCTCACGTCCAGTGAGCATGTCATCCAGAGCTCTGGACTGGAAGACAATCCCTATGGATTTTCTAACCTCCTTGGGATTTTTTACAACATCGTATCCATTAATCGTAGCTGAACCTTTGGTGGGGTGCAGTATGGTGCACAGCATGGAAATTAAAGTGGTTTTACCCGCCCCATTCGGACCTAAAACTCCGTATACACTATTTTTTGGGACTTTAAGGTTCACTCCATTGACTGCAGTGAAATTATCATATTTTTTGGTTATTTCATGGGTTTCAATGATGTATTCCATGATCTTCCTCCATAAAACTAAGTTATTATGAAAAAAAATTGGGTGATAGTGTTGATAATAACATTAAATAATAGTAGTTGGTTGGGGTAAGATTTAATAATATCGAACCATGCAGGAAAATTTTCATCATCTGGGATTCATTCTGCCAAAAAAAATAAAACAAAATATTACTATATAATATAATCAGCAGATTTAGAGGGGGATAAAGTTGATATTTAAGCTGATTAAATCCGAAGGAATAGCACATCACTCCTATTTTATTGGAAACAGTGGAAGAGCAGCAGTTGTTGATCCTCGCCGGGATATTGAAGTTTACCTGAACCTGGCAGAATCACACAACTTGGATATAACCCATATCTTCGAAACCCATCGTAACGAAGACTATGTTATCGGGTCTTTGGAACTGGCAGATGCCACTGATGCCCAAATATTCCATGGAAGGGGTCTTGATTTTGCTTATGGTAATTCAGTTAGTGAAGGAGATAAATTTCAACTGGGTAATGTTGAACTGGAAATCCTGGAAACTCCTGGTCACACCCTGGAAAGCATATCCCTTGTTTTAAGGGATTTGGCAGTTTCTAATGAAGCTCAGATAATATTTTCTGGTGATGTGATCTTTGCCGGGGAAACAGGGCGAATTGATTTTTATGGGATTAATCGACGAGAAGAGATGGCAGGATTGCTTTATGACAGTATCTTCAGCAAAATACTTCCCCTGGGTGATCAGGCCATCCTATGCCCGGCTCATGGAGCAGGTTCAGTTTGCGGTGCAGATATAAGGGAGCAGGATTACACTACAGTAGGTTATGAAAAGAAAACAAACCAACAATTAAATTCCAGCTCTAAAAGAGAATTTGTTGATTTTAAAGTTAAAGAATTTCATTACACACCCCCCTACTTCCAGAAAATGGAAGAATACAATCTGAAGGGCGCGCCTATACTGGGAAGGCTTCCCTACATGAAGTCTATCCCTGCTAAGGTTCTTAAAGAAATGCAAAGTGAGGGTGCTCAGATTCTGGATGTTCGAAAACCCACCAGTTTTGCAGGTGGGCACATTCCAGGAAGTCTTAATATTTGGAGAGAGGGTGTTGCTGCCTTTGCTGGCTGGTTTCTAAACTACAATGACCCCATCATCTTGGTTAATGATCAGGGTTGTAGTTTAGATAAAATACGAAACTCCCTGATAAGACTGGGTTTTGACAATCTTCACAGCTTCCTGAAGGATGGATTCCCTGGATGGTACCTCCATGCAGAAAAAATCAGCACCCTTAAAGTCTGGACCGTGCAGGAACTGAACAAAAATCAATTTAAAGGTGAATTCTTCCTGCTGGATGTGCGTAAAATCAATGACTGGGAGCAAGGATACATTGAAGGTGCAGAACACATTTATGTAGGGGATGTTCCTGGCAAAATGGATGAGATACCCCAAAACATCCCTGTGGTTATTTACTGCGATTCTGGCTATAAATCAACACTGGCATGTAGCTTCCTCAAGAAAAATGGTTACAGTGATTTGAACACTGTTTTAGGGGGTATTAACGCCTGGAGAAAAGCAGGGTATAATGTTGTAAAAAAATAAAAAAAACCATGATCTGTTCTATGGTTTAAAAGTTCTATGGTTAAAAGTCTTAAAATCATTGTGGAAAACTATATAAAAAGAAAAATGAGACATCCAAGTGGTGATGCATGTTGAACATTTTGAAAATTCCTTCCATGAGTAAAAATGAGTACGATGAATTTATTAAGAAACAATATTTAAGCAGAATTGCATTTAAAGGTGAATACCCCTACATTGCACCATTTTTATATGTTTTTGATGGTAAGTTTATTTACTTCCTCAGCACCAAGTACGGTAAAAAAGTGGAACTTTTAAAGCAAGACCCTAAGGTTGCAGTGGAGATTGAGCATTACGAATGTGACATGTCAAACTATGCTTTCGTGACACTTCAGGGAAATATTAACCCGGTTGATGATGAGGATGAAAAAGTTGAAGTAAAGAGGATGTTCGTAGACATGATCCAGGATAAAAATCTCTCCTCCAATGTGCTGGCTGCCCTGGGCCACTCCCCAGATGATCCTCCAGAATCTCTCCTTAAAGGAGAACGCTGTTTTGTATGGAAGCTGGTGAATGTTAAAAAGATCATAGCTCTTAAAAATGTTTAACACTTAAGAATACTGAATGAGAATAGGAATAAAAAAATAATCATTCCCCATCAAATCAATAAAACATTCCAGATTAGATAAAAAAAATGAAATATCCATATTATACACATGAAAGGGAGGATGGAATGAATGGAAAGTTTTAATATTCGGGAAATTCCCAAATTAATTGCTTCTGTACTTATTGTTTTTCTTGCAGGTGGCCTGGGGAGTGCAGTAACCTTCCCCCAGATAACCACCTGGTATGTTAATCTGGCCAAACCCAGCTGGACACCACCCAATGAATGGTTCGGACCCATATGGTCAACATTATACATATTGATTGGTATTGCTCTTTTCCTGGTCTGGAGACAAGGCCTGGAAAGAAGGGATGTTAAATTTGCCATTTTAATATTCGCAGTGCAATTAGCACTTAATGTGGTATGGTCTTTAGTCTTCTTTGGACTAGAATCCATTCTGGGAGGTTTCATACTAATACTACTATTATGGATAGCCATCCTGGCCAACATTATCGCCTTTTACGTCATATCAAAACCAGCAGGGATTTTACTCATACCATACATCATATGGGTTAGTATCGCCTCTTATCTAAATTACAGCGTGCTCATCCTTAATTGAAATTCTTAATTGAATATACAAATCATCCCCATTGGACAATCATCCTTTTTTTATTTTCAACTTCAATCTTTTTAATTCTCAATCACATGATCTAAAATGAACTTTACATCCAATAATTGGCAGAGGTTTTAGAAAATGGGATACTACGACATGAACAAAGAAGAGAGGAGGAAGTTTGTGCACAAAATGGAATATGAACTTATTGCTGATCTTAAAAATGATGAGATGGATAAAACTCTCTATTACTCGGCGGATGACGATGTTTACATTCGAAAAAATGTTTCCAACATTTTAGGAAAGATTTACCGTGGTCAGAAACTCAACACCCAGAAGATCAGTTCACAAGACCAGAAAGTGTTTAAAGAAAAGATAATCCATACCACCAGTGTCCTTCTGAAAAATGATGATGAGAATGTTAGGCAAACTGCGGTGTATCTGGCGGGAGAGATAGGGAAAAAGGATGCACCTGCAGTGTTTGATTTTCTGGAAACTGCTCTGAAGGATCCTCATCATAAAGTAAGAAATGGGGTGATGAGTTCCTTGAAAGTTATGGGTGATAAAAACCCCCAACCCACCCTTGAATTTGCAAAGGTTTTCATACACGACAAAGACCCTGAAATCAGGCGTAAAGTCGTGCATGGCATTGAACTTAGGGGCAGAACCCATCCTGAAGACATTCTACCCCTTTTAGAAGAATTGCAGTATGAAGATAATCCACAGGTGAGGAAAATGATCATTCATGTCCTGGGACAGATAAGCTACAAAGAAGGATGCTTAGAAAAGGTTACCAGTGCCCTTAAAAAGTGGGAAAATAAAAAGATTGTGGAGGACATCATCCCTTACATAATCAAAGTGCATGAAAACTACCCATTCAGTGCTAAAACCCCTGAAGAGGCTCGAAAATATTTAAAAGAAAACATTTGAACCGCAATGTAATTTCCATCAATACAACTTAAATTCCTCTTTAAATTTCATTTATAATTTAATATGAGGAACTTTAATACTATACATCAATATTATACACATTCTTTAAAATTTAAACCCATTAAACAAGATTAAATCTGATTTTATGATGAATCAACATTTTTTGATTGAATAAATTATTTTTTCTACGTTCTACTCTGGTAATATAGTTCTTTAAATTTGAAGGTGTATTTGGTTCCATTATTCCTATCAATTTTTACTTTAGCGTTTAATTGATTTGCCAGTGTTTTTACAACCATTAATCCCAGCTTTTTGGAATTTTCGGGATTAATATTTTTGGGAAGACCAACACCGTCATCTTCATAATTTAAAACATATGAATCATTATCCTGTTTTAAGTTAACCAGAATATTGCCTTTTTCACCATGGGGAAATGCATGTTTAATGCTGTTGGTTGCCAGTTCATTTATTATAAGACCACAGGGCATGGCAGTTTCAATACCCATATCTGTGCATTCAACCTGAATTTTTAGGTTTATAACACCTTTGTCAACATGGTAGGAATTGAAAATATTCCTTAACAATTTTTTCAAGTATTCTTCAAAGTCTACTCTACGAATGTCCTTTGACTGGTAAAGGTTTTCATGTACCATGGCCATGGTCCTCACCCTGCCCTGACACTCCCGCAGAATATCAGCAGTCTCCAGATCATCCACCTGTAGTCGTTGTAAACTCAAAAGACTGGAAATGATCTGCAAATTATTCTTCACCCTATGATGTATCTCACGTAATAAAAGTTCTTTCTCCTCTAAAGAAGTTTTAAGACTATCTTCAGCCTTTTTACGTTCAGTAATATCTTCAAGTATTATTACAAGACCGTCTATTTTATCTTCATTTTTGATAACCGAGGGATGAGCCCTGAAAAAAACATCTTCACCCTCTTTATTTTTCAAAGACCATTCAACTTGTTTTAATCCATTCCCCCTGACTAAGTCTTTAAAAGCTTTTAAAGCCTTCTTGCATTCTATTTTTACTTTAGGGAGGAGTTTCATGAACTTTTGGCCGATTAGTTCCTCTTTCTTAAATCCTGAAAGATGTTCTATTCTGTCGTTGGCTTCAATAATGGTTCCATAGCGATCTAATAAGATGATGGCCTCAGCAGCATTCTCGAAGATAGTCTTAAACTTCTCTTGGGATTTTTCAATGGCGATTTTAGATTTTTCAAGTTCTGTCATGTCTAAAATAGACACCATACTCTTTTTGGTGTCGGGTATCATGGCCACAGTTAAACAAGCCGGTTTGATAACACCATCCCGGTCAACGATCCTGGATTCATAATTTCTGGGGGCGTATTCCGGGTTTATCCTGCGCAGTTTGTGATATTCCTCCATTTTTCCAATGTCCTCAGGGAATATGAATTCTGTCCACTTCATCTTATGCTCTATTTCTTCCTTTTTATACCCTGTGAAGTTGGAAAATTCCATATTCACCAGAGAAATTGTTTTATCTTCTTCAATGATGGCAGTAGCTGTGCCTGTGTTTTCAAAAATAGTTTCATAATAATTTTTCTGGCTCTTTTTATACTTTTTTTCCATCCCATTCTTGTAAAGAGCAACTTCAATGGCAATTTTGAGTTTACGATTATCAAAGGGTTTAATTAAATAACCGTAGGGTTCGCTTAAAAGGGCTCGCTGAACTGTAGTGTCATCTGGAAGGGCAGTGAGGAATATAACTGGTATTTTAAAATTTTTTATAACCTTTGAAGCTTCTATGCCATCCATATCTCCTTCTAAAATAACATCCATCAAAATCAGATCGGGTTTTAAATTTCTGGCCTGCGTTATAGCTTCTCTTCCACTTGATGCAATATGTAGCACATTATAGCCCATTGATTGGAGGCTTTTTTTCAAATTCATTGCCTCCACAACTTCATCTTCAACAACTAGAATATTTGACAATAGTTCACCTCTTAAAAAGCCATGGTAAACATCATAATGGATGTCTGCCCAACTTATACTATCTTTATGAATTCTGAAATTGATATAAATTACTGTTTCATAAAAATCACCACCAAAAGGATACTCTTTTCCCGAAAATTTAAGATGAAAAAATCTCTTTTGAAGTCGTCAAAAAATCATAATAGTTGATTTAATAGCCTTAAATTCTTATTTAAGTGATTAATCCTGGGCATAGTTTTATTAAGAATAAAATTTATAGTTGAAATGTGTGATGGATGAATAGAGAACATTGATAAAAAAAACTGACCAATACCAAAATTGATTTTGAAAATTAGTAATTAGTAATTAGAGGCCAGAATGGGGAGGAATATTGTGTGGACAGTGAGAAACTATTTCAAATAAAAATTACCCGCAAGGGAATTATTTACATCTTAATATTCATTGTGTTACTTATCTCTGCTATTTATCTTATTTTCCTTTATTATGAGGATGAAGCTATTTATTCCAAGTTTCAACCCGCCCCAGATGTTAAAAGTTCTGACCGCATCCTGATTTTCGCCCCTCACCCTGATGATGAGAGTCTGGGTACTGGAGGGATCATTGCCAGAGCCATTGAAAAAAATGCTACAGTTAAAGTGGTCATGGTCACCGATGGCAGTAAATCCCACACACACACTGTTTTCAAACAATTCCAGACTAAAACCAACCTAACAGAAAATGTTTCCCTACCCGAACTGAGGCATAATGAAACCTTGACTGCCATTAAAAATCTGGGATTGAATGAAAGCAATATTATATTCCTGGGTTATCCTGATGGAGGCCTAAGAAAGATGTTAAACGACCACTGGGATTACGGTAATCCCTACAAAAGTGACACTGATTATAACCAGTACGACCATGTACCCTACTCATTTGCCTATGAAAAGAATGCGCCCTACACTGGAGCCAGTGTGGTTAAAAATATGGAATCCATAATTCAGGAATTTAAACCCAACATCATATTTTACCCAGATGATGGGGATGATCATCCGGATCACTGGGCAGTCAGTTTCTTTGCACAATATGCCATCATGGAAACCAATTACACTGGCAGCGAATACACCTACCTGGTTCATAAAGGTTTCCACTGGCCTAAACCAGAATATTACCTGCCCCATGAATGGTTAATCCCACCTAGAGAATTATTCGACCTGGATGCAAACTGGACCTACTTCAGCATCACTGAAAATGAGGAAAACAAAAAAAGAGATGCTGTTAATTCCCACAAAAGCCAGATCCACTTAACCCGTGACTACCTGCAATCATTCGTCCGTGTTAATGATTTACTGGCTATTTACCCCTACATTACTGTGGCTAAGGACAATGGAAACCTATCAAAGGGGATAATGCCCAGTTCATCTTATAAAGACGAACGGGTTGATTATAAGACCCGAATTTTCAGTTCAGTGGAAGACTTAACCTCAGCAGGTATTAGCTACGATGATCAGTATGTTTACCTGGTGGTTGAAACAGGCACTGATATTCCGGATGATGTAATTCACAACCTCCACCTGAGATGGTTCAATGGACAGACTGTGAAAAGAATAGACATCAAAGTTAAGGATGGGGTTGCTCAATATGAATCAAAAGCCAACAACAGCATTGTACCTTCTGATCCACCCCTGGTGGAAGAAAAAGAAAACATGATCCTGGTTAAACTTCCCAAAAGCATCTTCACCGGAACTCAGGAAGCTCTCATGAGTATTGATGTTGCCACTAAAGATAACGATGCAATTGATATAATGGCCTGGCGGGGTTTTGATTTTCCAGCCAGTGCATTTTAGACTCTAAGCTGCACAAGAAAAATACTGCAGGGGATTAAATAGAAATTATAAAGGGTGAGTTATGGTAGCCATAAAGAAGCGCGTGGTTTCACTGGATACCTTCCGCGGGCTGACCATAGCCGGGATGATACTGGTGAATATTCTCAGTTTCTACCCTGACACTCCAGAAATGCTAGGACACTCCTCATGGGTGGGTTTAACCTTAGCGGATCTGGTATTTCCTTTTTTCTTATTTATTGTAGGAGTTTCAATGACCTACTCCTTTGCATCCCGCTCTAAAATGTCTTCAAAAAAAATGTGGAGGCACTTCATCTTCCGGGTGCTGGCACTCTACCTCATAGGAGTTGCCCTTGGTTTTGGAATCTTTGTTAATGGAATCCCAGATTTTTACACCATCAGGATTCCCGGAGTGCTGCAGTTAATTGCACTCTCATCACTATTTGCCGCCCCATTTGCACGTCTGGAGAGTCGATGGATTCTCCTAACTGCTGGGATACTGATGCTTTTTCAAACCTTCATCCTATTGGGAGTTAGTGCTCCAGGTGTGCCTGCTGGTTCCCTGGATATGAATAATAATATTGCAGGATATGTTGATTCAAGAGTATTTGGTCCTGCACACTTACTTGATGATGGTTTTGACCCTGAGGGAATAATTGCAACAATAAATGGAACAGCTATGGTTCTCTTGGGTTTGGTTTTTGGAAGGTCTTTAAGATTAAGTGAAGATAAATGGAAAACTGTTCAACTCTTGTTAGGCAGCGGTATACTAGCAATTATAATAGGACTCCTAATATCACCAGTTCTGCCCCTTATCAAGCAACTGTGGACTGCAAGTTTTATACTGGTAAATGCAGGCCTGGCAACCATAATTCTAGCCTTACTCTACGCCTACATGGACATTTTAGGTAAGGGTAAAATTTTGAAGCTTGCTGTTCCCTTCGGACGAAATGCACTCATTATTTATATACTTTCCCTGTTGTTGGGAGTTTTAATTTTCTTACCCCGCTACTACCTCCCTGGAGGAGGATACATCGATATTGACGATACCACCATACCATTCCTTTCACAGTTTCTGGGACCTGCCGGAGGCACAGTTGCCTTTGGAATAATTGTAATCGCCTTTTGGTGGTTGGTGGCCTATATTATGGATAAAAAAAAGGTTTACATTAAATTATAATATTTCCATTTCCAGAGATCATCATCTAGCCAGATCTTAAATTTAAACTGATTAAAAAAAACACAAACACACTAAACAAACAACAAGTTCATGAGAAAAAAATAATGCACGGCAAACTGATAATTAAAAAGCGTAATATCTTTTCGCGATTATAAAAAGGCTGATACTAATAATAATGATGCTAAAAAGGATTATTATTATGTGAGACTTTTCAGGTAGCCTTAAATTAATTTTAAGTCCCATTAAATTGATGTGTTTCTTTTTGGTGTAAAATAGTAAAAATAAAAGTGGTGCTACTGGTATGAAATATCTTCCCTGAACTCCGTATATTATATCCAGACCTACAGGAGTGAAAGTAACGTATTCATAGATTATAATCAGGAAAAACATGGTAAAAAATGTGATAAATGCCACTAATCTCTGTTTAGAGTTTATTTTTATTGGTGACTCATCTGCTACAGCAACCACTACTAATGCAATTAAATACAGGGCAACAACAATTTCGGGTAATGGAAGCTCATTCCAGCCAAAAATACCTACAAAAGACACCAGGAATCCTCCTTTTTCCATGAGGGTGTGGCCTAATATGGGGATGAAACTCAGAGGATGAGCACTGAGAAATGCTAGCTGGCCTGGTATGGATGCAGTTTGCCATGCAGGAGGCATGGATACATAGAGATTTTTAAACAGATAATTCCATATACCTGCAAGTAGAACTACAGGCAGAGTTAAAACCAAAAAATTGGAAACCATTATCTTTTTGTTAGCAAATTTATAGGAAGGTATTAAAAAAAACAGAATTAAAAGAAGGGCATAACCCACCTTGGATAAGACTAACATGGCAAGTAATGCCAGTAAGATGAGTAAATCCCTATTTTCCACCTTCTTTTTCTCCTCTTCAAAGGCCAGTTTGAAGAAAAATGCAATGGTTAAAAATGAAAGTCCCAGGTTAAAGCTATCTGCTGATAGGGATGCAGCCTCAAAAAGGGTCATGGGCATGAGGGCTAGTAAAAAGAAAACCCATTTATGCACGGGAGTTATTTTTATAGCAAGAGAAACCATTAAGACCCAGATCAGTAAATTTATGATGCGTCCCAGATACATTAGGGCCAGTGGAGAGGCACCCATAATACTGGCCACAGCCATAAGGAGACCTGCTGCAGCATAGGGAAGAGGGGGGTAAACCAGGGTGTACATCTCCTTTTGAACGTAAACCCTGTTTCCCGAGTATATTGGCAAATTTAGGATTGAAGCATAGGAAGATGCATTTTGTTTTACCTCTGAATGGTAAATCATGGGATAAAATGAGGCAACTGTTTTTTCCAGGTTCTCAGGAACATAAAAACCAGCCACACCCCCAGTTTTTCCAGGTAAGATTTGGCCTTCACTAACCACATAGGCCTTATAATAATGTGCTGGTTCATCGTTAATCTGAAAGGGAGGAACCAGCAATGAAAAAATCAATCCGAAAAATATTCCCAGGAAAAGAAATGCTTTTTGAGGCTCGATGGTCCTTAATTTATCCATCATCAAAGTTCTTTTACAATTTTTTAACATAAAAATTTTACTTAAACCAGCAAACCCTAATAAAAGTTTAACTTGCAAATTTAACACATGAAATGATGGTTTAAAAAAATAGTTCAATCGCTGCAAACTAGTCACGTAACCTTTCCTGAACCTTATCACTTTTCAACTCCCTCAAAGCATCAGCAGCAACCCATTTAGCACATTTATCAGGAATTTTTTGTATTTCTTCAGCAGTACGGATAGCTTTCTTATTAAGAGCAATATTTCTTTTTCCAATTTGCCTTAAAGCCCAGTTAACACTCTTTTTAACATAATTGCGATTGTCTGTTGATTCTCTCTGAATTATAGGGAGGAGTTGTTCGAATTTTTCATCTGGAGCTTTTTTATCATGCACTGCTAGAACTGCCATCAATGTGAAAGCAGCTCTTTTGACGAATTCTTCATCCCTCCTGCTCCATTCAAATACTTTTTTGTAGGCGAAAGGAGTCATCCTGAAGAGTTTCATGCAACACTGATCGCAAACCGCCCATGTGTCGAATTTGAGAGCCCAGTTATCCATTTGTTCTTCTGTAATTCTTTTCGGGTCTTCAATCATACATGCCAGGATCATAGTTTCCTGGTAACCCGCGTCCCAAAGCTGCCTGGCTAAAAAATGGTCTTTACCTGCTTTTTTTGCAATTCTGCGTAGATCTGGGATTCTCACTCCATACGCATCCTGTGGACGGATTCCAAAACGGGCCATTCCCTTAACATCTTCTGGATTGGATAGAAACTCCAGTTCTTTAATGATTTCTTCAAATTTCATAGGGACCTCTAAATATTCAATTCAAGAGTAAAATTTACTAATATTATACTTAAACTTCAACGCCTTCCTAAACTAGATTTAAAGCATTAAAATCAAAGCAGTGATGGATATCATGCTCAGTGCCGTGCTTAGGAATATGCAGGCTGCTGCCACCTTCACATCAAGGTCATATGTGATGGCCAGTACCAGTGTAAACATGGCTGAAGGCATGGCTGCTTCCACAATGGTCACTGTCCGGTCCAGCCCAGAAAGACCAACTAAGGATACAATGAAAAGGGCAATTAGGGGAGATATGACCAATTTAATGGCTGAAACAAATGAAGCTGCGTCGAAATATTCCTTGATCCCCTTGAATTCCAGAGATAAGCCCAAAGATATCATTATTAAAGGTATTGCCGCACCATCAAAATAATCAAGCACACTAGTAGCTAAAGAACCCAGAGGAAAGTGGAAGATATTGGCCAGCACTCCTAAAGTAACTGCCAGTAAAGGGGGAAATAGAATTGATCTTTTAATGATATCCTGATAGTTCCCACCGTAGATGGTTAAAAAAAAGACCCCGAAGGAGATGAAGAGAATAATTGTTCCCAGATCATAAAATATAGCTCTAACTAATCCTGCTGTTCCGAAAACTCCGAGGCAAACAGGGTATCCTAAAAATCCAGAGTTGAACATGGTTGAAGCTGCCACCACACTCCAACGGGTTTTAGAAGAGTAGCCTCTAATTCGAGAAAATCCATAAGCTATGATTCCGCATATAATACCTACTAACAGGCAAATAAGAGTTATGGTTCCAAAGTTTTGTATATTTGATAAATCAGCACTGTACATGGCCAGGAATATTAATGAGGGAATTGCCAGGTACACCACTATCTTATTAAGAATTCGAGCATCTTCTGCTTTGAGAAAACCAGTTCGACGGCAGATGTAACCAATAATAATCATTAAAATAATGGCAATGATGGTTTCATGAGAGTTCATGTAATATCATCCAAAACTACTAAATTATCATTTATAGGGCATTAGTATTACTTGATAGTATAGGCAATTAAACTGATTAAACTGATTGTTTTGCTTTATTTTGTGTTTATTGTATTGTTTTTTAAATTAATTTTCAAGCCCTATTATTGATTTTAAAGGGTTTTTATATCTAAAAAACTTAAATAATGTCTTTTAGATACTATTTTGGTGAACAAAATGAAAATAACATTAGTTCACGATATAAAAATAACCCTAAGTGTAAACTTGTTAGATGTGTATATTTATAGATATCGACTCATAGAGAAAGCTACAATAATAAAGTCAAAAAGGGTATGAAAACCCAGTAAATAAGGTATTGGATGCTAAAAAACTAGATAAATTGCCATGTGTTATGGAATGGACATTATATGGGTTATGTCCAAAACTTGGGTTGTGAAAATCTTATATATAGTAAAGAGTTGAGAAATAATTTGTTCAGGTTCACATCTACTTTCAGATTTTCTAGAACTCCTTTAGAAGGTTTTCTCATTTTTTGACGACTGCCATTAGTACTCTGACTTTCATTATAAAACGTGTATTAAAGAATATATTAAAGCATTCAAAAATCAGGTGATCATCAAAGGCTTAAAAAAAGCATTAATTATTATATTTTCCAGAATATCCTGAACATAGGCCGCGCCATAAAAACATCCTTCATAAATTCAAACGCTTTTTATACTCTAAATCTTTGAATAAAACTTTGAATTTAGTGCCGTTGGTTTTTTCAATTTTTATTTGGCCATCAAGCTGTTTTACTAAATTATTAACTAGCTGCAACCCCAGTGTTTGAGTATTCTCGAAATCAATTTCTTCTGGGAATCCAACACCATCATCACCCACGATTAATTCCTTCATTTCATCAGATTCTTTGAGGGAAATGCTAATTTCACCCCTTCCCTGGGGGAATGCATATTTTAAACTGTTTGAAACTAATTCACTTATTATAAGACCGCAGGGAACAGCTGTCTCAATGTTTAAACTAAGATTTTCAACATCCATAACCAGGGAAACCTGTTTGGTGGAAATAGAATAGGTATAATAAAGATCTGATACCAGTCGTTCTATGTACTCCGAGATGTTTATTCTGGTTAAATCCGGGGACTGGTACAGTCTTTCATGGATCATAGCCATGGATTTAACCCGATTCTGGCTTTCTGTTAACGCAACTTGTGCTTTTTCATCCTCCAGGAACTTTTTTTGAAGATTAAGTATGCTGGAAATGATTTGCATGTTATTTTTAACCCGGTGATGGATTTCCCTTAATAAAACTTCCTTTTCTTTCAAAGAATTCTTTAAGTCATTCTCTGCTTTTTTGATTTCCGTGATATCCTCTGATATTCCCAACAGATATTGTGGATTACCCTCCTCATCGAGTATGGGTATTTTCTTGGTATGTAAGAGTCTTTGACCCAGATCAGGAGTTTCAATGATTTCCTCTGGAATGTCCAGCAGTTTTCCTTTTTTTAGAACTTCCCTGTCTTTGGTGGTGAAGAAATCTGCCACTTTTTGAGGGAAGAAATCATAATCACTTTTACCGATCAATTCACCAGCAGGACGCCCAAAGAAATATTCTCCTGCCTTATTAACTCTTTTAAATGTAAGATCATCTGCATTTTTTACAAAAATCATGTTGGGTATGTTTTCCACAATTTGATCCAGAAATTCTTCATTCTCTCTATAAGACTTCTCAAATTCCTGGTGGACGGTTATGTCTTCATGATTACCAATCATCCGAATGGCTTCACCAGTTTCATCTCTTTCAACCACCCTTCCAGTGGCTTTTATCCATTTATAACTACCGTCCTTGGTTCGCAGCCGGAATGTATTTTCATAAAAATCAGATTTCTGCTTAAGATAATCCTCAGCCACTTCTAAAGCATGTTCAAGGTCATCGGGATGGATCAGCGCCTTCCAGCTCTCAAAGGAAGCGGGAAATTCGTTGACGTCATAGCCCAGCATTTGATAGTATCGGGGGCTGAAGTATAATTCATCAGTCTTAAAATTCCATTTCCACACCCCATCAGAAATCGCTTCCACGGTGAGTTGTAATTCCTTTTCACTATTTTGAAGTTCTTTTTCCATCTTTTTCTGTGAGGTAATTTCTATAGGGGTAACTATCAGACGGTAAATTTCTCCTTCAGAATTTTTTAGAGGAGTTGCCCGTGTCATGAACCACCTTTTTTCACCAGCAAACTCGGCAGATTCTTCGTACTGGATGCTATGACCTGCTTCAATACATTCCTCATATTTTCTGTATAGATGATCTACTGCTCCTGGTTGAGCTTGGGCTTGTTTTAAAAGAACTTCTAAAGATTTCCCTTCACCTTCTTTCCTTTTAATTCCAGAGAACCGTTCAAATGCAGCGTTAAAACTTTTTACCATGAAGTTTTTGTCTTCAGTGATGTCAATTACAGCTATTGGTATCTCTGCACCTTCGTAGATACTATCTAAATAATCTTTGGTTTCTTTAAGTTTTTCCTCGGCCTTTTTTCGCTCTGTGATATCAACAGCAGTCACCAGCATGGCATCTTGACCCTGATAATGGATTAAATCAACATTAATGGAATTTGTGTAAGCATGACCATCTCTACGCAACAGATGCACTTCAAACTCCCTGACTTTACCCCTCTTTTTCAATCTTTCAATTATGGTGTTTCTTTGGCTCTTATCCTGATACATGGACTTGAGATCGATCAAATGGATTTCTTCAGCTTTATATCCCACCATTTTAAAAAACTTTTCATTGGCAGTAAGTACTTTTCCATCAATAGAGGTTATGGCCGTAGCCACTTGAGAATTCTCAAAAAGCATCCGGTACCTTTCTTCACTTTCCTTTAATTTTCTTTCTTGACTGGACTTGTAAAGTGCAAGATCAATGGCAAATTTAAGCTCAACCACATCATATGGTTTAATCAAATAGCCGTAGGGTTCTGTTAACTTGGCTTTTTTGATTGTTGCTTCCTCAGAATGAGCTGTTAAATATATTACTGGTATATTGAGTTTTTTAATTTCTGAAGCCGCCTCAATACCATTCTGTTCCCCTTTAAGGATTATGTCCATCAAAACAAGATCAGGCATTAACTCTAATGCCTTACCAACTGCTTCTTCTCCTTTACTGGCCACGTAAGCCACAGAATATCCAAAAGATTCCAGGGTCCTTTTTATATCCAAAGCCTCAATGGCATCATCTTCAACCAGAAGAATGTTCACATCCCTCATCACACCCCATCCTTAATGAATATATGTTCTTAATCAGTATTATGTTTTTTAGGGATAATCATTCGCCTAAGATTTGTAATACTTTAATTAATCTTACAATAATTCACCAAATAAAAACACACAAAAAGTAATAATAGTGAATAACAGCAAATCCGTATTATATTCAGGTTTGATTAAAGAACAACTTAAATCAAAAAAAACACCATAATTACCGAGGAAATTCAATGGAAATACCCTTATTAAAAGACGTGGTAATAATTTTTCTCCTGGCAGTTATTGTGCTCTTAATATTTCGCAAAGTTAGAATTCCGGCTATCTTAGCATTTTTTGTAACTGGATTACTGGCTGGTCCCCATGGATTAGGTTTAATCAGTTCCACAGAAGAAGTCAGTCTTTTAGCAGAGCTAGGAATCATATTCCTTCTATTCACCATTGGAATAGAATTTTCCCTGGAAAAATTTTCCCAGATCAAAAGATACACCATTATCGGAGGTTCGTTGCAGCTGGCACTTACCTTACTGGCTGTGTACATTTTATGCCTGAATTTTGGATTTAACCAAGCCGAAGCCATTTTTACAGGCTTTCTGGTTTCTTTCAGCAGCACTGCAATTGTTATTCGGCTTTTACAGGAAAAAAATCAAATATACAGTGTTCATGGGCAGATATCATTGGGTATTCTTATTTTCCAGGACATTGCCGTGGTCTTAGTCATTCTTCTCGCTCCTTTACTGGCAGGGGTGAATTCTTCTTATGTTAGTAACTGGCCCACCCTAACCGTCCTGGGTGCTGGCCTGATTGTGTTCACCATCATAAGCACTAAATGGGTTGTCCCGGAGCTTTTACATTACATTGCCCGTTTCAAGAGCAGAGAACTGTTCTTATTAACCATTATTTTAATCTGTTTCGGAGTGACCTGGATTACATCCAGCATCGGACTATCAATGGCCCTGGGAGCATTCCTGGCGGGTTTGATTATATCCAACACTGAATACAGCCATCAGGCACTGGGAAATATAATTCCCTTCCAGGACATATTTATGAGCTTCTTCTTTGTTTCCATTGGAATGCTTTTAAATTTGAACTTAATGCTTCAAAATCTGCCGTTAATAATATCGCTAACAGTTATGGTAATCATTTTAAAGACATTAATTTCTGGATTCACTGCAGGACTTCTGGGATTATCATTTAGAATCATGGTTCTGGTGGGTTTGATATTGAGTCAAATAGGAGAATTTTCTTTCATTTTAGCTGCCACTGGTCTGGAACTTGGAATCATAAATGAGGAGTTCTTCCAGATATTTTTAGATGTTTCATTGATTACCATGTCACTAACTCCCTTTATAATGGAGTTTGCTCCACGTGTTTCTGATTTTTCCGAAAAACTACCCTTACCCCACCGCATCAGACACGGATTTTATCCCATGACCCTCCCTCAAGAAACGGTTTTACAAGACCATCTCATAATAGTTGGTTTTGGTATCAATGGAGAAAATGTGGCTAAAGCAGCTTATAAAGCAAAAATTCCCTACGTGATAGTGGAGATAAACCCTGAAATCGTTCGAAGTGAAAAATCTCATGGTGAGTCAATATATTTTGGTGATGCAGCCCATGAAACTGTTTTGAAAAATATTAACATTAAGGAAGCCCGGGTAATGGTGGTGGCAATTTCTGATCCTGTGGGAACCCGAAAGGTGATTGATACTGCCCGTAAACTTAACCCCAACATGTACATCATAGTAAGAACCCGTTATATAAAGGAAATGGAAAAATTACATGAGATAGGTGCTGATGAAGTGATACCTGAGGAATTTGAAACTTCAATTGAGATTTTCAGTCGGGTATTGGATCAGTATCATTTATCCCCGGAAAAAATTGATGAATTCATTACTGAGATTCGATCAGATGGCTATGAAATGTTCAGAACACTTTCCAAAAACGTTACAGTCACTTGCACATTGAATAATGGTTTAAATAAACCAAAAATAATATCTATAACCGTTGAAAGTGACATGGATGGAAAAACTCTTGAAGAATTCATTAAAAAACATGAAGGGGAGGCATTAGCTGTGATTCGTAGTTCTCAAACCTTTCAAAATCCCGGTTTTGAATTTATCCTCCATAAAGACGACCTGGTCATTGTGTCTGTTTAAAAAGAGAATAAGAGAAATAAAGGATAAGAATAAATTATCAGGACAAGAAATTATGGAAACAATCCCCAACCCATTAAGAGGAACAATTTTCCATTGAAATCTATAACTCATAAGAAAAACTTATTTTTCACAGTCTATCCTTGTATTTTAGTTCCTTGAATTTTAGGGTATACTTGGTCCCATTAACCCTATCCAGTTTAATTGAACCGTCCAACTGATTAACCAGACTAGTTACAAGTTGTAATCCTAGGGTTTCTGTTTTTTCAAGTTCAATATCCTCAGGAACCCCCACCCCATCATCATATATTATCAAAACGTAACTATCATCTTCATATTTGAATAAAATCCCAATTTTTCCTTTTCTGTCATCTGGAAATGCATATTTCACACTGTTAGTTACCAGTTCATTAATTATAAGACCTAAAGGGATTGCAGTGTCTATACCAATATTAACGTCTTTAATATCTAATTCCAGGCCGATTTTTTCCTTTTGAATATTGTAGGAATAGAATATGTCAGAGACAAGATTGGTGAGGTAATCCTTAAAATTAATCTTTGAAAAGCTATCTGACTGGTATAGTTTCTCATGAACCATGGCCATGCTCTTAACCCTACCCTGGCTCTCCTTTAACACCCCCACAGTCTCATCTAAATCTTCAAACTTGATCTGCAGGTTTAGGAGACTGGAGATGATCTGCATGTTGTTTTTAACCCGGTGATGAATTTCCCTTAATAGAACTTCTTTCTCCTTAAGAGATTCTTTAATTTTATCTTCAGCTTTTTTACGCTCAGTTATATCTTCTAATAAAAGAGTAATTCCTATCGTTTTCTTTCCCTTTTTCAAGCGAGTATAATGGGCAACCACAATTTTTTCCTCACCCCGTAGATTAGTGAAATTCCATTCAGTTTTTGAAATGTCTTTACCCATTAAAACATCTTTAAATGAAGATAATGCTTCTTTTAAATTAATCTTAAGCTGGGGTGCAATAGCTAATAAATTCTTTCCAACCAGTTCTTTTTTTGAAAACCCGAAAAGTTGCAGTGCTTTCTGATTAGCTTCCAATATGTTGGCTTTGTTGTCGAACAAAATTATAACTTCACCCGCTGTATCAACTACTGTCCGGTATTTTTCTTCACTCTCCTTTAACTTTTCTTCCCACTTTTTACGGTCACTGATATCTGTAATAACCCCTATCAACCCTTTTAAAGTCCCATCATCTTTAAGTAAGCGGTTGGCAGATATCTGACCCCAAAAAATGGTCCCATCCTTACGCCGGTAGAGTCTTTCCAGTAGAACATAGTCGACTTCTCCTTTAATCAAGGTTAACATGCTCTTTTCTGCTTCTTTTCTCACTGAATCACTGGTCAAATCCAGATAACTCATACCAATAAGCTCAGAAAGTTCATATCCGAACATCTCTATCATGTGTTGATTTGCAAAATCAATCACGCCCTCTTTATCCACCAGCATGATGCCTGATTTGACTGTGTTGAAAATAGCACGGATCTGCTCTTCTTTTTCCTTTAACTTTAATTCAGACTTTTTACGTTCAGTAATATCCATGAACATACCTGAAAGCACACCATCTTCCAGACTGGCACTTACCAGCACATTCACTTTTTGACCGTCTTTACCCTTTGCTTGCACTTCATAATCAGTGGCTCTACCATTTTTTTCCAATTCCTGAAGAAGTTTAAATCTGTCATCCTGGTTACTGTACACCTTTATAATGTTAATTCCCTTCAACTCTTCAGCACTATCATAATGGAACATGCGAGCCATGGCTTCATTGGCAAATAGGATCCTACCATCTAAATTTGTTTTGAATATACCAACCAGTGAATTATCAACCAATTCACGGTAGCTTCTTTCACTCTCCTTTAATGCCTTTTCTGCTATTTTAAGCTCTTTGACCATGTTTTTATATTTTTCTTCACTTTTCTGAAGATTTTCCTCATATTTTCTTCGTTCAGTGATATCCCGGATGGTTTCGATAGATCCTTTGAAATTTCCCTGACTGTCATATAAAGGGGCAGCTTTTCCCCAGAGTATTCGTTCATCACCCTTAATAAAACCCTTGGTTTCACCTAAAATGATATTGCCTTCTCTTTCAAGAAAACTGTATTTATTTTGAATTTCTGCGTCTGATTTTCGAACTAAATCAATTAATATAGGTCTTCTTTCCCCATAGAAAGGTAAAGCATATTCATAATCACCTTTACCAACCATATCCTCTGACTGAACACCAGTAAGCTCTTCAAGAGCCCGATTCCAGGAAGTTACCACCCCCTTATCATCAATAACCAGAGTAGCATCAGGTAAAAATTCTATAATATCATTCAAACGTTGCTGGGATTCTTTTAACCTTTTTTCGGCTATTTTTTTATGGGTAATGTCATTTAGAATAGTTATGGTATCTTCACCCATAGTGGCACCATAAAATTCCACAGTTTTTATATCACCATTTTTACATTTAATATCTGCAATTAAAGGCAGAGAATTTGTATCTTTTTCTTTTTTTCCCAGCTTTTCGGCCCATTTTTTCTGGATAAGTTCCCGGTATTCGGGATCGGGGTAGGCTTTAGAAAACCAGCCATTTAAAGAATGCATATCATCCAAAGTGTATCCGGTTAATTCAATGAATCTTCGGTTGAAAAATTTAACATTACCATTTTTATCATAAGTGACCATTGCCATGGGAGAATTCTCAAATAAAGCTCTGAAATTTTCTTCAGATTCTCTTAGAGCTTTCTCTGATTCTTTGCGAATGGATATGTCCTCGATGAACCCTTCCAGGAATAAATCTTTTTCATCATCCCTGTTTGCGAATCCCCTCTCCCAAACCCATTTTACTTCATTTTCTCTGGTTATGATCCGGTATTGGATCTGGAAGGGTTTGTCCATGGAAATTGCTTTTTGCACCTCACTCCAAACCATTTCCTGATCTTCGGGATGAATTATATCTGCATAGGCTAGTTTCTTATTGTATAAAAAATCTGAGGGATTATAACCCGTGAGATCTTTGCACTGTTCACTGATGAATTCCATAGTCCAGTTCTCATCATTGCGACAGCGGTAAACCACACCCGGGAGGTTAGAAATCAAACCTGACATCTGCTGTTCTTTTCTTTTCAGAGCTTCCTCTGATTTTTTCCTCTGAGTGATATCAGTGGCTATGTGGATGATCTTATCCAGATTACCCTTTTCATCAAAAACAGGAGTGCATGAAACCAGAGCATAACCACCAAATGTTTCCATTTCCATCTCTACGGTTTCAGCCTTGCCGTCTTTAACCAGAGATTCCAGGGGGCAGGAGAAAGGTGCTTTATCAGAATCAGCATCATGAATAAGGTTAAAACAAAGCTTTCCCACAATTTCATCTTCAGGCAATCCCAAATATTTCTGTGATGCCTTATTAGCTGCTAAGATATGGTGTGATGAATCTAAAATAAGTGCAGGGTGATTAATGGCTTGGAAAAAGTCAATCCAATTAATAACATTTTCTTCCAACAAATAACCCCCTTTATAAAAATATATTATAACATTTAAACTAATAAATATATGCATCTGGATTAAAATGGCTGTAAATCAAATTTTACTGCAGGAAACTAATAAACCTAAAGATAATCCCAAAATACTAATGATTTTTCGATTAAAGTGAAAGGATATACACTCTCACTCTAACCCAACCAGGAGTATTACAAGCAGGTTACTTCCATCAAAAATACAGCCGAGATGAGTAATGTAACCCATAAAAAATTATATCTTCAGTTTCGATTTAAAGGTACGCCTTTTTTTGGTCTGGTAGTTTCCTGGTAGTTTTATATGTAAGTTACAAAGTAGAAGTTGTTGGAGATCATTTCTGCCCTGTGGGGACTTTTGGCAAATAAAAAAAGGATGCCAACAAAGGGATGTGGTAGTATGAAGGAACTAACACCCCCATTTCTCCAATACCCCTAAAATGGGGTTCCCAAACTAAAAAAAAAATGTACGCTTTTGGTCTCCATGAAACATCATCCAGTATTATTTCACCATATTCCCTATATTCATAGTTATTATCACCATTCCTATTCTGGTTCTATTATTAGGACCCGAGGTTATTTTGGGGATATTATTTAGGGAAATGTTTCTGGAAAACTCCTACCAGGTCTTTAGGTTCCTTTACTATGTAAGTTTCATACATTTTGGCCAGTTTTTCCACGTGTTCCACGTCTTCTTTTCGGATGGTGATCTTCAGGTCTTTTCCATCAGGAAGCTTAGTGATGGTAACACCCTCTTCCACATCTGAGGGTAAGATGTATATGGGTACATCTGCCTTTTGGCCCATGATGGCTGCATTGGAGATTAGGGTATCCCCCATCCTCATAGCTATCTTGGCCACGGTGTTAGAGGTAGCAGGAGCAATCACCATAAATACATACTTTCCTAACTGGATATTCCCTGCTAAAAATGGTGCGTTGGCATTTATTTCAACCCAAACCTTATCGAAGTTGGTTTCTATGTCACTGGATATTCCATAATATTTTACCACCTGGTCTCCAGATTTGGAAATAAAAACTTCTATATCCACCTGATCCTGGTAATCTTCATTGATTTTTTTCATAACCTTCATGGTTTCCAGAATTTTATCACCAGCACCAGTTATTCCCCATGCTACTTTAGGTTTTTTCATATAAAACCCCCTTTAAAGTGCGACTTAGTTTAAATCCAATTTTTTATGTTCAATAGACTTAATTCATTGATTTACTCCTGTTCAAGTCCAATTCAATTTAGGATAAGCCTGTTATTTAGAACTAAGTTCTAAAGAATATTCCATCTATTATGTTACTTTTTTATCTTTCCCTCCCATTATATTTGTTGGAAAATATTGAAGGATAAAAAAATCAAAAATCACCTTCTAGAGAAAGGAAATAATTCTAAAAAAGATGATAATTAAAAAAAGACTCATCTATCATTTATTAACATTTATCATGCAGTTCTAGAAACCCATACCAGTGTAAGCAGCCCACAGTTCATGAACAATCCTCCACACATAATTAAAATGCATAATTAAAGTTTTCATTGTTTTTTAATCTGTTTAAAGCCTTCAAATATGATTATTTGGTTTATTCGGACAAAAAGAAGTTTTTCTGATAATAAAAAATTTCCGGAAAATATTTATTGATCTCTATTTATAGAATTCATGCTTACAACATGCCTACAACAGATTTATTCCTACAAAAGATTATAATAATATTATAAAAAATTAATATTATAAAAAAATGGTTCAAATAGTGTGTGAGGAGCCTTCATGGTTGGAATAGAGGGATGGATAGTTCTGGCAGGAGTTTGTTTCATAGGAGAAATGTTGACCACTGGTTTCTTCCTGCTGTGGTTTGGAGTGGGGGCTTGCTTAGCAGCCGTGCTGAACTACCTGGGATTTGACCCCTGGGTGCAGTTTATTGCATTTATTCTCATCTCCATCGCACTAATAGCCATATCCCGACCTCTGGCCCAGAAAATAACTAAAGAACCACCTAGAAAAGCTGTTTCTGATCGTCTGGTGGGTAAACAGGGCATTGTAGTTGAAGACATCCTGCCCGACACCGGAGGAGTGGTGAAAGTCGAAGGAGATGTATGGAGGGCTGTATCCTCTAGGAAAATAGGAAAAGGCGAAAAAATCACGGTGAAGAAGGTTGAAAGTGTTAAACTAAAGGTTGAACCAGTACACAAATAACAAACATTATTAACTTATTCGAACAGTATATTATCAATAAATTATAATCCATAGTGAATTAAAAATTATGGTTTAAAGATGAAATAAACAATAGGAGAGATAATATGGATATAATTACCCTAGTTATTATTTTACTGGTGCTGCTGGTTCTTGCCTTTAAAGGCCTGAAGATATTAAGACCCTACGAAAAGGGAGTAGTGGAAAGATTGGGTAAATACCAGCGCACAGTGGAAAGCGGATTGGTTGTGATTATCCCTTTCATTGAGACCATTAGAAAAGTAGATTTAAGGGAAGAAGTGGTGGATGTTCCTCCCCAGGAAGTTATAACCAAAGACAACACCGTGGTGATTGTGGATTGTGTTATCTTCTATGAAGTGATAGATCCTTTCAACGCGGTTTACAATGTGGTGAACTTTTATCAAGCCATAACCAAACTGGCCCAGACCAATCTAAGGAATATAATAGGGGATTTGGAGTTGGATCAGACCTTAACCTCCAGGGAAATGATTAACACCCAGCTTCGTGAAGTGCTGGATGAAGCCACAGATAAATGGGGTACTAAAGTGGTAAGAGTCGAAATACAACGTATAGAACCCCCAAAAGATATTGTGGAAGCTATGTCCAAACAGATGAAAGCTGAAAGGATGAAAAGAGCAGCCATTCTGGAAGCTGAAGGTTACAAACAATCTGAAATCAAAAAAGCAGAGGGAGATAAGCAGGCAGCTATTCTGGAAGCTGAGGGTAAAGCAGAATCTATTAAAAAGGTGGCTGATGCAGATAAGTATCAGGAGATTGCCATTGCTGAAGGGGAAGCCCAGGCAATTTTAAATGTTTACCAGGCTATACACCAGGGAGATCCCACCAATGATTTGATTGCCATCAAGTACCTGGAATCCTTACAGAAAATTGCCGATGGTCAGGCTACCAAAATTTTCCTACCAGTGGAGGCAACTGGAATTTTAAGTTCCATAGCCGGTATTTCCGAAGTTTTAAAGGATGATGAAAGGGCTAAAAAAATCCTTGAGAAAAAAATTAAGGAAAGCACCACTGGAAAATCAATGCCTTCGCAGGGATAAAAATTTTTTTTCTAATCTCCTTTTTCCCAATTATAAATTTTTTTTGAATAAATCCTTTTAACGATTTTTATATTTAGATCTATTTTCTAATTTGGATTTAATTCTTTGAAACTATTTATCATACTTTTCTTTAATTTATGATCAAAATTATGACCTTAAACCATAAATAAAAAAACATTTTAGGCATTTTACAGTATATTAATAAACATGGCCTCTAAATACAAAAATTTGGCTCTAACTATTTTCTTTCTAATTATCCTGCTTTTATCATTAGGTGAAATTAACGCCCATCAACCACGTTTAGATGTTGGAAGGGCTGTTTCTGTAGAAAATCCTATCATAGTGGATAATCCAGAAATATCCCAAGCATTCTACGGAGAGCTCAATGGAAAACCAGTTTATTATCAGATAAAATCCGATAAAGCCTTTCAGCTCTATGTTAATCTTCTCCTACCCACCAGCCCAGGACAGGGTGGTGAGCTGGTCTCTGCAGAGGTTACAGATGCCAATGGAAATGTGGTTATGTTTTTAAATGGAACAAATTCCATATGGAAACCCTACTTTGAAGAATTTGGAGGTGATTATTACCTTAAAGGTCCAGAAGCCACTCTGCAGGTTCCCCCAGGAACTTATAACATCAAAGTATTTAACACCCAGAACCAGGGAAAATACACCCTTGCCATAGGCAAGATAGAATCTTTCCCTGCCCATGAGGCCATCACAACCATATTCACTTTACCGCTTTTAAAAGAGCAATTCTTCGGCAAACAGATTTCTACTCTGTTTTTTGAAGTTATTGGGATCATTCTGGCACTGGGGAATCTCATGACCCTATCAATTCTCATGGTGAAATCCAGAAAATCCGAAGAAATGAAAAAAATAACCCTGAAAGTGGGCAGTGCATTAACACCGGTATTATGGCTGGGAACTATAATTACAACTCTTGTATGGGCCTGGGTAGTTTATAAAAACCCTTTGAATATACTGGGACTTCTAAATAGTTTTATACTCATCATGATCATTATATTTACCTGGATGGTTGGTTCAAGGGCAATGAAAACTGATAAAAGGTTATCATTGACCTCCACTCTCCTTTTAGTACTCCTATGGTGGGTATTTGTTTTCCTGAGTATAACCGTGATTTGAGGTGATTAAATGGATGCATTTGAAGAATTGATGGAAAAATTAAATAATCTAAATGATGAAGAACGTGCAAATAAAATCAGAGAACTGGAAGCAGATTGTGTCTGCCCTACCTGCCCTACTTACAATGATTGTGCTAAAGAAAAGGGAGAAAACATCTTCTGCATCACTGGAAAAAGTCAAGAGTGCATCACCATGACTCTGGGATGCTTGTGTCCCACATGTCCCCTGGCACAGAAGTATGAGATTGGATTAACCTACAACTTCTATTGCAATAATGGCTCGGAAACTGAACAGAGAGGCTAAGTTTTGAATCTCTAAGAAATATTTAACCCATTTAATATTAATATTTCATATTATTTATAAAAAGAATTAATAAAAAGAGTTCTTTTAAGGAGATTTTTAAATAAACTTTTCTTATCTGGGATGAATTTTTATACCAAGCATACCGGAATGGAAACTATGAACTTAGAATCCATGATCATTGTTTTTTGCGCAGGAGTGGTTGAACTATGGTTAGCCATACCCCTGGGATTTCTCATGGACATCAATCCTATTATTACTGCTATTTTATCTGCTTCCAGTGCCATAGTGGCTGTATTAGTTGTAACCCTTCTGGGAGATAATTTGAGAAATCGTTTCCTCCAATGGAAATATCATGATGATAAAACTCTTGAAAAAAGTCGTTTGTACAAGGTCTGGAATAAATATGGGGTGGTTGGATTGGGTTTAACTTCACCACTTCTTTTTGGAGCTCCTCTGGGCGCTGCTGTGGGTATAGCTTTAGGTACTGAAAAAGAACGCCTATTACTATGGATGAGTGTGGGAATTATCCTTTGGAGTGCTGGTTTGACTGTTGCCGGAGTTATGGGATTATTAGCCTTTGAATCCATAGTTAAATAACATTCAAGATTATGTTTCAGGTTTTTAACCCCTGATTATTATATGATAATGGTATCCGGTGTCCCAAACATTTAATAGATGATGGGGCGAAACATTTAATAGTATATCCGGCTAACTTTACACTCAGAAGAAGTTTTATTAAGCGAATGAAAGATGAAATGAGGATATTAATTTTATCATAACATCAACTGACTCCTAATTGGCGTTGATATTTAGTGTTTTTAGAAGGTGTTAAATTGGAAAAGATAAGGGTAGCGATAATTGGTATGGGCAATTGTGCCAGTTCACTAATTCAGGGTATCTATTATTACAAGAACAAAAATCCAGATGATGCCATAGGTCTCATGCACTGGCAGATAGGTGGATACAAACCATCAGACATAGAAGTAGTGGCTGCATTTGATATTGACGCACGGAAAGTTGGACGAGATGTGAACGAAGCTATCTATGCCCCTCCTAACTGCACCACAGTATTCTGTCCAGATATCAAGCCAAGTGGAGTGAAAGTGGAAATGGGATGTCTTCTGGACGGTGTGGCACCCCACATGGCGGACTATCCGGAGAATCATACTTTTATTGTCTCTAGTGAGCCTGAAAAGAATAAAGAAGAAATTGTAGAGATACTCACAAGTAGTGAAACTGAAATTCTTATCAATTACTTACCAGTAGGATCAGAGAAAGCAGCAAGGTTCTATGCAGAATGCGCCCTTGAGGCAGGATGTGCTTATATTAACTGTATGCCAGTTTTCATAGTCAGTGACGGAGAATGGGCAGCTCGTTTTGAGGAAAAAGGAATTCCATTAGTTGGGGATGATATAAAAGCACAGATCGGAGCCACCATCACCCACCGAACTCTGGCCAACCTCTTCCGGGAGAGGGGGGTGAAACTGGAGCGCACTTATCAGCTTAACACCGGAGGAAACACCGACTTTTTGAACATGCTCAACCGGAACCGTCTGGACTCCAAAAAGGAATCTAAAACCGAAGCAGTTCAATCAGTGCTGGGTCAGAGAATGGATCCAGAAAACATCCACATCGGACCATCTGATTACGTGCCCTGGCAGAAGGATAATAAACTCTGCTTCCTCAGGATGGAGGGAAAAACCTTTGGGGATGTTCCCATGAACATTGAACTTAGACTCAGTGTGGAAGACTCACCCAACTCAGCTGGATGTGTGATAGACGCCATCAGATGCTGTAAGCTGGCCTTAGAAAGAGGTATTGGAGGACAGCTCACTTCAATCAGCGCTTACACCATGAAACACCCTCCAGAGCAGTTCACTGATGATGAGGCCATGGAAATGGTGGAAGAGTTCATTGCGGGAAAACGGAAAAGATAATATTCCCTAATAATACTTTTTTCCCAATAATACTTTTAGAATTCAGATTAAAAAGCAATCAAACATCCTATTAAGATTTTTTAAGGAATTTCACTCTTTCTGATCATTGGCTCACACTCTAACTGAGGAATTTGAGTATAATCCCCTTTTTGAAGGTCTTCTCTAACCTTTTCCAGTATCTCATTGCGGTTAAGCTTGTTCTGACTGGCATTCATTTCCTTGCAGAAATAATAGGTGAATGCACCGTGCCAATCTCCATTGATAAAGGCATCAGCACTGGTTTGATCGGCACGGCATGCAGCCCATAAAACATGATGAACCATACCTTTTTCTAATAAGGCTTTATTCAGCCCTCTTTGTCGTTTACCATCCACTTTTTTGAAAGATTCCAGTGATGGAGGGGGTATGTATCGAGTTTGCCTGTCCCAGATGAGGTCAATAGCTTTAAGTCCTGTTCCACTATGACAAGTATCCAGATACACCTCTAACAGTACTTCTTCAGGAATTTGTATAAAAAGATCCCTAAGTTCATCATCCACTATTATATGTTTTGGATCCCATCCATCTCCCTTTTGAGTTAGATCATAGGGACAAAAGGCTTCATCAACACGATCAGGCTCATCTCCACTTAAATCTGGAACTTGTGTACCATGACTGGACATACTAAATACCAGATAACTATATTCCCCTGATTTAGCTCCCCTAACCATATCCTCAAGATTTTTCATTATATTGGCCTTAGTGGCCTTTGCATTGGTGAGTTTGATAATGTTCTGAGCCTGGAAACCCATCAGATTCTTTAATAATTTTTCCATATCATGGGCATCATTCACACAACCCCTTAAGGTAGCCGAAGGAAAATTTTTGAAACTATTAATACCCACACAAAGAGCTCTTTTACCAGTCATTCAATCACCTCAGTATAATTTCAGTAATGTTCAGTAATGATCCATCCATTTCATATTTGTGCTAATTACACAGTCCAATTCCCCCAACACACTACAAAACATAATCCATGATAACATATTCATTATTCTTTGTAATATAAAGTAATATAAATAAGTATTCATTATCTTATTTTTTGCATTAATAATTTAAAATTACACTTTATTTATCATTAAAATGATATTTATTGGATATTAAAAGTTTAAAGTAAAAATTAATTCTTTATAAAGACAAATTAAAACAAAATAAAACAAAATAAATTGTATTAATAATATTATTTTCATAATTATAAATAATATAAAATACTTTTAGAACTTTAAATTTACTAACCATTAGCTGCAAGATAAGGATAATGAATTAGTTTATTTTCAATCACTTGCTAGCTGATTAAAGGTAAGGATATAAGGAAGTTCACCCTAATTATATAAGGAAATTAAGATCCTATTTCATGAAGAGTTTATTAAAGTGTGAGGGTCACCATGACGAAGATAAGGCTAATTGAAACTGCTTACAGAGATGCACACCAGTCGCTCCTGGCTACGAGGATGAGAACAAGAGATATGCTGCCAATTGCCGAAGAAATGGACAAGGTAGGGTATTTCTCTCTGGAATGTTGGGGAGGGGCTACCTTCGACACCTGCATCCGCTACCTCAATGAAGATCCCTGGGAAAGACTACGCAGCCTGAAGGAGCTGGTGAAAAAAACTCCACTTCAGATGCTCCTTAGAGGACAGAATCTAGTGGGTTACAAACATTATCCTGATGATGTTGTCCGAGAGTTCGTGGAAAAAGCTTACACTAACGGAGTGGATGTTTTTAGAATATTCGACGCTTTAAATGACATCCGTAACATGGAGATGTCCATAAAAGTTGCTAAAGAACAAGGTGCCCATGTTCAGGGAACTATCAGTTACACTACCAGCCCATATCATACCATTGAAAAATATGTAGAGTTCGCCAAAGAACTTGAAGCATTGGAATGTGATTCACTGGCTATAAAGGATATGGCTGGACTCATATCTCCACATGACACTTATGAACTTGTTAGAACCCTTAAAGAAGAAACTGATCTTTTAATCAATTTACACTGCCACTGCACCAGTGGTATGACCCCTATGAGTTATTATGCGGCCTGTCAAGCAGGTGTTGATCTTTTGGACACTGCTATATCTCCTCTATCCTGGGGAGCGTCCCAGCCACCAACTGAAAGTGTGGTTGCCGCCCTGAAAGAAACACCCTATGACACAGAACTGGATTTAAAACTCTTGACTCAGATTAAAAAATATTTCGAAGAAGTTCGGGAAAAATACAGTGGCATACTGGACCCTATTACTGAAAGGGTGGATACTGATGTACTACTCTACCAGATTCCTGGAGGGATGCTATCCAACTTTGTATCTCAGTTAAAGGAACAGAATGCCCTGGACCGATACGAGGATGTTCTATGTGAAGTTCCACGGGTTCGCAAAGATCTGGGTTATCCTCCACTGGTAACTCCCACCAGTCAGATTGTGGGTATTCAGGCCGTGATGAATGTTCTGGGAGGGGAAAGATACAAAAATGTATCCAAAGAAGTAAAGGAATATGTTAAAGGATTCTATGGAAAACCACCAGCACCCATAGACCCGGAAGTGGCCCATAGTATAATCGGGGATGAGAAACCCATAACCTGCCGTCCGGCAGATCTTCTGGAAGACGAACTGGATAAATTCCGTAAAGAAGGAGAAGAAATGGGTATTATTAAAAAAGATGAAGATGTGCTTACCTTTACTCTTTACCCTGCTATTGCACCAAAATTCCTGAAAGGAGAAGCTGAAGAAGAACCTCTAACACCACCCAAGTCAGATGCACCCTCTGAAGAACCAGCAGCCTTACCTACTGAGTATCAGGTTGATGTTGATGGTGAAAGCTTCCAGGTGAGGGTTGTTCCCACAGGTTACATGGAAATTGAACCTGCTGAAGGAGCAAAACCTTCAGGTCCGGTGGAGGGTGGAGTTACATCATCCATGCAGGGAATGATACTGAAACTCAAAGTGAGTGAAGGAGACAATGTAAATGAGGGAGATGTGGTGGCAGTTTTAGAAGCCATGAAAATGGAAAACGATATTCATGCCCCAGAATCAGGAATCGTGCAAGAGATTTTCGTGGATGAAGGAGATAGTGTAGGGGCTGGGGATACCTTGATGGTCATAAAATAATACCCTGAATCCTATTATTTTCATCCACCATTTAGAATTTATTTAAAACTCCCCCAATTCACTTAACTGCATATTTTTTTATTGCATATTTTTTATCAAAATAAATTTTTATTGATATTAATTGTTCCAATGACATTGATTTAGGAATAAAAAAGATTGTAAGAAACAAGATAATTGTATCTACATTCCGTGAAGTATCTCTTCGACCTGTTCTGCTTGAGATTCCATCTCAAAAAGTATGAGGCCTATCTGAGCATCAATTTCGGTTAAAGCAGTTAAAATAGCCTTTGTACCTGCCGGTATTAACACGATAGTTCCTTTTTCGGTTTTGAGAGATATCTCACTAACTCCTCCAGTTTTCATTTGCCCGGAAGCAGCTTCAGCAGCCCCCATTATGGTTGAACAAAGTGCAGAAAATATTCTGGCATCAACATCAGGAGGAGTCCGGGAGTTTATTAGAAGACCTTCCTTGGAAACAATAGCGCAGGCTTTTATTTGTCCTACTTGCATTATTGATGATAGAACATTGTCTAATCTTTCTTTTTTAGTTTCAGCCATAATTCAACCCCTTAAACTTGTAAAACTTCTACTTCTTATCCTTTATTTCAACATCAAATTGACAGAAAGAATAGCCACTGGTCCAGCACCTTATTTCCTCTGCTGTAACCTCTTTCTGAGTAAGTTCCATTAATATTCCAATTATCATACCTGTCTCAAAGTAACAAACTGGTTGACCTATGTTAGGCAATCCAGCACATTCAATACATTCATAAACTCGTAAATCAATCTTTTTTCCATTCTCTGTTTCTTTTTCGGTGAAAATATCAAGAATACCTATTTTATATTTTGCCAAAAACTGACCTATATCCTCAACACTTTGAATGATACCGTTTTTAACCAGGTTCGTTCCCAGTTCTATTCCAGCAACCACATCAGTACCATATCCTGCTCGGGCCAGTGATATCGGTTTTTTTAAGTTTCCAACCCTGAATGTTGTGACATACAAAGAATCCTGATCCTCATTGGCATCCTTACCTAAAAAAGGCCTTTCAGGACTAATAATATCCTCCAAATCCATATGATCTTTTTTTACGAGCTTTCTGGGACCAACACGTTTACCATCAATAGTTCTTTCATTTTCAACTTCTTTTTCAACTAAAGAGCGATAATAACGAATGGATTTTTCTATTTCTTCCTCATTCATTAAATTTCCTCCAGAAAGGCGCGTAGGAAATTATACTTAAGACAAGGGTAAATATGATGTACCTTTCTAAAGTTTTTTGTGTTATTTTTTTACTCGCAAAAAAATGTTAAAAATAACATCATAAAAATAATGTCAAATTGGGACTGTAAAGTTAATGGGTGTTGGAGTGTTCATCAAAATTTAAAATTCGTTAATTATGGTTCTTTCACCAAAAAAAGATAAATTATGGCAAAGATTGTTTACAAATATCGCTCAACCCCTAATAACTTTACAGCCCCCTCAAATTTTATATTTTTCCTCAATTATTAGATTTTCCGAATTAATTCATCAAAAGAGTTAATTTCCAGCATTCCATGTTCTCTCCAATAATTATAATCTGCCCTTAAAACATCCGCACCAAATACTATCTTTTTTTTATTTACCTGGAAAGAATTCTCAAGTTCATTGTCTGATTCAACAGTTTTTTCCCCATTTAGGAAAGGATATACTTTACCAGCAGCCTTATGAGCTGATTTTAAAGCATTTTCAGGATAGGTAAGTGTTCCAGGAAGTGTACCATAAGCATCCAGAGAATAAATTGTTTTTACACCTGCTGCATTTAATACTAAGCGCAAATATTGGTGAACTTCCTCTAAACCAGCCCCTGCAGTTGTTGATACTGTAATTCCAGGTTTTCCAGCAAGTCTTAAAGTATGATACCAGCTTGCCAGCCTATCCAGAAAAGTTTTCATTTGCCCAGACACTTGCATGGCATACACAGGGGAGCCCCAAATAATCAAATCTGATTCTAGCATTTTTCCCTTTAAAAAGGCCATGTCGTCCTTCTCATCAAGAGGACATGTACCCTTTGTCATACATAACCAGCATCCATTGCATGGTTGGATATCCACGTCCCCTGCTGTGAATAGATTATATTTAATATTATTATCCCTCTGGAGAAGTTCATCTATCATCATTTTGGTTAAAGTGTAAGTATTTGATTTTTTCTTTAAAGGACTGCCTATAAATCCAAATATTTTCATTCCTTTTCCCCTCCTTCATTATAATTTGAATAAAGAATAGTCCATAAATTTTCATTAAATTGTTTCTTTTCAGAACCCAGTGGTTCAAAAAATTCATTATTGACATTTTCAACGATTTTTAAAGCTTTTTCAAGAGTTTTAAATCCATTTTGGGTAATGTGTAAATATTTAGCCCGTGAATCCTTACCATCGTTTGTTCTTTCAATGAATCCTTTGTCTTCTAGTGTTCTGATAATCTTTGAAGTTACCATGACATTTGTCCGTGTAAAATTCGCTAGTTTAATTTGTGTAACTGGTTCCCCCTGTTTTTCAAGCCAGGCCAAACCTGATAATAAAGCAAAATGAGTGTGAGTTAAATCAACACTTTTTAGATTTTTGTTGATTTTACGTTGCCACAAATATGTAATTTTCCAAAATAATATCCCTGTCATTTCTTCTGGCTCTTCTAACCATTTATAAAAACTATTTTTCATTTTAAACCTCCTTATAATTCTTTCATTTATAGCATATTGTAATCATTATATATTATATACATTAATTATTATATATAATGATTATATAAATCCCTTGAAAAGTTATATTTTGGAAAAACTCCATTATTTAGTAAGGAGATGTTTTCATGGCAAAAAATAGTTATTCAAGGAAAATATCAAAAAAAGAGGCTGAAAGCAATTTTATATCCATTTTAAAGAATAATTTAGCATTTTTCCCACCTTTAGGGGAAAATTTTGTGCTTAACGAAAATAACTCGTCCCATGAAGTAAAAGTAGAATCGTATCCCTGCACCTGCAGAGGGCCAGATTTACCTCATGAACATTACTTTATCACATGGGAAGGACTAAAACCGGGAAATAGAGTAGAAATTATAAAAAATCCTTCTAAAAATAGTGAATATGATTTAAAAATATTCTTTTAAAATTATCCATAGAATTTAAAACTACCCTCTTGTAATATCTTAGAAAAATATTCAAATGAAGAAAATGATACTAAAGAAACATTTATTGGACATATTTTGTTCTATCTTCTACATTTGCCCATTCGAATGCTCTTTTACGCCGCATGCAGGATTCACAAACACCGCAGTGCTCTTCATTGCCCATGTAACAGGAGTAACTGAGATTTAAAGGTGCTCCTATCTCATTTCCCGCTTTTACAATTTCTTTTTTATCCATGTGAATTAGTGGTGCTTCTATCTGGACATTATCCGGGGATCCTATTTTAAGAAGGTTGTTAAATGCATCTAAAAATTCTTTGGAGTTATCAGGGAAGGTTGCTGCTTCTTCATAGTCCCATCCCACAATTATTTTCTCTGCCCCTTCTGCCTCGGCAAATGATAATGCTATAGAAGTGAATACAACATTCCTGCCCGGGACCCATACTTTCCTTGCTGTTTCATCGCAGACTTCTTTATCATCCAGCTGGTTTACTTCCAGTTTTGGAATATCTTCTTGACTGGTTAAAGCAGATTTACCCAGTTTTGCCAGCCAGGGCAGTTCGATAACTGTGTGTTTAAAACCTAATTGTTCGCATATAGCTCTAGAAGATTTTACTTCCATTTTGGCACTTCTCTGCCCATAATCAAAAGTAATAGCATGAACTTCATAATCCCTGGCTAAAAGAGAAGTAGCTACTGTGGAGTCCAATCCCCCAGAGAGTACTGATATTGCCTTATTTTTAGTTAAATCACTCATTTTCAACACTTTTTATATTTAAGAATTTTATAATCTATTTTGTCCTGTTTTTAGAATTTAATCTTGCTACTCTTTCAGAAATAGATATCTTATGTTCTTCATCCGAAATATTGGGATCTTTCAGTTGGTTGAATATATCGCAGGGGAGTTCCAGACAGGACCCACAATTTTTATACTTTTTTTCATTAACTGCACAATCAAAAATGGGACAAACCCTTTCTGGCATTATCTCCTGCGCCCAGAATGTTTTCCACTTGATTTTGTAACATCCAGGACAGTTTTCTTCAAAAAACTGGCACTCCTCGCAAATCAGTCCACACGGTGAAGTATTCATTCAATCTCTCCTATATCACTAATTAAATTATAAAACTTAATCTTTCCCTACATTTGCCTTCTGATTGATGATTCTGATAACATCTTTAAGAGGAATACCCATCTTTCTTGAAATCTTCTTAGCATCTTCATATTCCACAGTGAAGTTGACCATTTCATCACCAATCATGGCCACTTTAAGATGAACTTTCTGAGGCACACCTTTAATTTCAATCTCAACAGGAATTATTTCCCGGTTAACTATGTTCCTATGCACATAGGGAATAGTTCGAACCCCCAGAGTTCCTGTTTCGCGGATTATGGTTTCCGTGAGAATGTTATTCAAATCTGATCTGGTTATAACCCTTAAAAGATGACCCGGCCGGTTTTTTTTGGCAATAGTGGGAATTATGGTCACATCTAGAGCACCCTCTTCCATTAAGCGATCCATAGTATTGCCTAAAACTTCCCCAGTCACATCATCCAGATTAGTCTCCAGAATGGAGATTCTATCTGTGGGAATTGGTGAAGTGCCTGAAACAATTCTTAACACATTTGGAAAGTCCAGATTCAGTTTCCCAGCACCATATGCAACCTTCTGGTTGGTTATTAGGGGGTAAAATTCACAGAATTCATCCACCATATTCACCAGTAATGCCGCCCCAGTGGGTGTGGTGAGTTCGTAGTTTACTGGTCCGCCGAGTGCTGGTACATTTTTAAGTATCTCCAGAGTTGCTGGTGCTGGGACAGTGAGATTTCCATGCTGAGTCTTTATCCTACCCCCACCCAGGGCGGGAGGAAGTCCGTAAACCTTCTCCCTGTGGAGTTCAAGTTCATGAAAAGCATAAGCTGAACCAATTATGTCTGCCACAGCATCTGCTGCTCCCACTTCATGGAAATGGATCTCGTCAAGGCTAACTCCATGAACCTGGGATTCAGCCATAGCCAGGGTTTTGAAAACTTCTTTGGAGAATTCTAATATTCCTGGAGTGATTTTTTCATGCTTTATTCCATCTAAAGTTTCTACTAAACTTTTGTAGCTAATGGTATGATGGTCAAAACATTTAACATCAACAAAACTAGCAAGGATTCCTGATTTATTCACTTGCCTAATCTCAACATTCACCTCACCAAAATGAGAACCATAGTGCTCCATGATATTTTTAATATTTTCTGAATTCGCCCCTAAATTGATTAAAGCCCCAATAACCATGTTTCCCGATATTCCTGCCTGTTGGGGGTCTATTATTACCACCATACTGTCAGAACCTCCTCAATTAATCTGTTAGTTTGAAATTTTCGATTATTTTAAGCTTAACATGTATTAATGTTAAAAATTTGCAACATATAATTTATGTTAACAATTGATCTATTTTTATCAATTAAATGGAAAAGAAAGATATTGATATGATGTCACTGTCCCTGGATTCTAGTTAAAGTCAACTCTATATTAAAAGGAAAATCCAAAAAGGAAACCAATGACCCTCCATGACCGGGAAACTGAAGTCTTTAGGGATGGGTGTTAGACTTTCCAAGAAGCTTATCCCTCAAGAAGCTGAAGAGGAATTGAAAGCGATTCTCTTAAGGCCGGAATTGCGAAACTAGAAAATTGAGAGCTGAGGGTTAAAATTAAGTAAATAGATATTTATTATGCCTATTTTGTTACTATTATCTAATTTGATTATCTCAATTTCTTATTTTTCTTCAAATTCACATTTAACTGGTAAATCTACCATGTGGAATGAGTAAAAGCGACTGAATCCACAGTCCCGGCATCTTATCTTGATGTTGTACTCATCTACTTCTATATCATGGACTGTGGCATCTCCACAATTGTAACAGCTGGCACCTTTTTCCAGTTTCCATTTTTTAACAGCCATCATTCCCCCTCCTTTTCAACGCCCTTGATGAGGTAGTAACGAGCCGCACCACAATTGGTACACCATATCTTCGCCTTGTTTAAGTCTATTCTTATTCTCTGAACCGATTTTTCACCGCAGTAAAAACAGGGGACTTCTTTTTCCAGTAACCACGTTTCAGCCCTTTCTTTCACCTCATCTTTATAGCTGACAATGATCCGGCGAATGGGAACTTCAAGAATGGTGTATTTTTCACCTTTCAATGACTTCATTACTGAATCTACAATTTTTTCTGTTTTTTCCTCATCAACTACACAGCAAACCAGTACGGCATCAGTGGCATAATCCCGGATTAGTCCTATAGCTGATTTCGGATCCTCTTTAATGGCAAATCCCTTCCAATCCTGGGGGGACATGCCTTTATATTCCAAGATATAAAAACCAGTTATTCCTGCATCAGTAAGCGCATTCATGGCCCTTCCCAGATTTTCCACTTCTACAAAAACTCGAAGATGAACCTTCAAAATAACACCCCCATCACATCCTAATCTTATGATACCTTTTGTATTGATACCTATTGTGCATTTTTGTAACTATTAGAATAATTAAATCAATAAGATTTAAAAATTCTATTTTTCAATTCTATTTTTTTATGACATGACTTGTTGTTATTATGTAAATCCTTATCTAAATAATATTCGACTTTACCTGATCTTAAATGAATTAAAATAAATATCAGACAGTAAAAGTTAATGGGTGTTGGACTGTTCATAATAGTTTCATAATCTTTTATGATGGTTCTTTCACCAAAAAAGGACAAATTAAGGCAAAAATCGTGCGAATAGCACATAAACCCATGATTTTGCAGTCCCCCAAAATATCAAAAAAATTAACTGCATTGAAGATGATATATAACACATTAAAATAATACATTAAACAATTATCAAGTGTAATTATGAAAAGTAGGTATAAATACGGTTTAATTTTATTAATATTAATTCTATTGATATTTGGTATTGGTTTTCTGGCAATAAAGAAGTTAAGATCAGTCAATAACACTGAAAGTCCATTTGAAGGTTCTAATCAGAATTTTAATACAAAAAATCAAATTAATGAAGTTGTTACACAGAATACTCCATCTGAAACCACTAAAACTATTCAATGTCCCGATTGTAGTGGTACTGGTAACTTAGTGTGCCCTGAATGTAATGGAAACGGACTATATTATATTTGCAGTGCCTGTGGTAGAAAATATCACACTTATCTTAATACATGTCCCTTTTGTGGTGCTAAAAACACATTGGTACAGCACATTTGCAGCCCAACCATTCCCTGCCCCCGATGCGGAGGATCCGGACAAATACCTGCCTAAATAATCATAAAAACTTTTTAAATCATTAATTTCCTTTTCATTATATAAATTAATTTAAATAAATAATTAAAATAAAGTATATTATAAATAAGGCAAACTAGGTTTAACCTCTTAATATCACGTCTTGTTAGGTGTTTTAATGAAATATAAAGACTTAGAATTATCAATTTATGACTTTATGGCAGATGTGGGAGTTGAAATACCCCAACTGGTTGAGGCAGGTTTAGAACTCCTGGCTGGAGTGGAAAAAACTCCTGAATTAGAAAAAAAACTTGAAAACCAGCTCAGAAAATCACTTGAGGATATAAATGTTGTGGTAATGATGGTGGCAGGGATGCGTGTTGAAGATGACCTTCAAAACCACCGTATCAAGGGGATCAATGTAGATGATGATCCTGCCTATCTTTACTGTGACGAGGTTCTGGGAATGGCCATTGCCAACCAGATCGCTGGCACAAAGGCTATTTTTAACTTTAAAAGGTATGATGAGGCAAAACCTGGAGTTATTGCTACTCTAGGACCTATGCTTGATGATATATTCGCTGGTCTGGTGGCAGGTTGCATGTCCAAAGTTTTCGAGGAGTGATCATTAACATGAACCGCCCCCATGAAAAAGATCCAATTTTGGATATGAAACAAGATGAGGATAAACCTTCAGTCAGTTGGCAGGGATTTTTAGGATTGTTATCATTCTCCACCATACTACCCCTAAATATTCACACAACCATCCCGGAGATGGCAAATTTCACATTTATCTGGCCATTAATTGGAGGTTTCATTGGCATAATTGTAGGGACCTTTGGATGGCTACTTCTTGATCCACTTCACCTATACCCATTGCTATCAGCAGCACTGATTTACAGCCTTACCATATCCCTAACTGGTTTCCATCATCTTGATGGGCTGGTGGATTTCGGCGACGGTTTAATGGCTCACGGAGCCCCTGAACGAAGAATAGAAATTATGCGCGATAAAAGAATAGGAACCGGAGGCCTGGCTACCCTTTTGACAGTTTCCCTAATGACATTCTCATCCATAGCATCCGTACCTGCATCCTACATTTTTCCTGTAATCTTTGTGTCTGAAGTATCTGCTAAAGTTAGTTTAGTGGGCTGTGCAACATTTTCCAAGCCTTTAGATAATGGCACTGGAAAATACTTCATTGAAAGCATGAACTGGAAACTGTTTATTTTCACACTGATTTTAACCATTATTCTAGGATTTATAGCATTTAAATACACCGGAATCCTTGGAATAATGGGAGGTGTAATTGCAGGAATTATAATGGCATTATTAACCAAGAGAAATTTCAACTATGCAACTGGAGATATATTGGGAGCTTCAAATGAGATCGGACGGACTTTATCTCTTATATTAATGATAATATTCACATCTTGGAGTTTTTAAATGGAAGTTAAGGTTTTAAGATTAGATCACAGAAGGGTTCGTGATGCACGTATCACCACCCATGTATGCCTCACTGCCAGGGCACTGGGAGCATCAGGAGTATATTTAAGTGGAGATCATGATAAAAAGCTCATGTCAAATGTGGAGGATGTAGTGAAGCGCTGGGGTGGTGATTTTAAGGTTGAATATCAAAAAAAATGGGAAACTCTCCTGAATGAATGGAAAAATAGAGGAGGAAAGATTGTTCACCTCACCATGTACGGGGAGCAAGTTCAAGATGTTGCTCCAAAAATCAGAAGTTCAAAATCAGACCAGCTGGTAGTGGTTGGTGGTTCCCGTGTTCCCAGTAAAGTGTATCAAGAGGCTGACTGGAATGTTTCAGTAACAACCCAGCCCCACTCTGAAGTATCTTCCCTAGCCATATTCCTACACATGTTGTATGAGGGTAAGGAACTGGAACTGGAGTTTAAAGGTGGAGATATGAAAATTATACCTTCTAAAAGAAGTAAAACAGTTGTTATGAAAAATAAGGTTATGAAAAATGAAAAAAAGGAATTTAGAGAAGATTAACTTTTTAAGCGTGATTAAAAACCAGGCTAAATAATTTCTGATTCCATTAAATTCCAGTTAACCTATTTCAACTGATTTTGATTTTTTTATCCACTTGACTAAAATCAATTTTCGCTGAAAATTTTTTTATGAAAACCTTAATTGTATCAATTAGAAATGTATAAAAAGAGAAACATGATCAAAATAATCGACCATTTGCTGGTTCAGGATAAACTCACCCAGATAAGAATGGAAAGAATCAACAGAACTACATTCCGAGGAGGGATAATTGAAATAGGCCGCTGGTTAGCTTATGAACTTGCAAACACACTTGAGAAAGAACAAGTTAAGATAGAAACCCCTTTAGGAGTTGCTGAAGGAGTTAAGATAAAAAATAAAGATGATATTGTAGTAGTAAGTGTTTTAAGAGCAGCTATTCCCCTGGTAGAGGGTATTATGAGGGTTTTTAAGGATGCTCAGTATGGTGTGGTGGGAGCCTCAAGAAGAGATCAATCACCATTCCCTGTGGAGGTTGGTTACTTCAAAATGCCTTCAGTGGAGGATAAGATAGTGGTAGTGGCAGATCCCATGCTGGCCACAGGAAATACTATGAACGCTATTTTAGATCGGATAAAAGAGAAAGGAAATCCTCGTAGATTAGTATTGATTAATGTTATTGCCTCAAAACATGGTTTAGAATACGTTTCAGAAAGACACCCCCATCTAGAAATCTACACTTGCGCAGTGGATGAAGAATTAAATAATGATGGATATATAATTCCTGGTTTGGGTGATGCTGGTGATAAAGCCTTTGGAAAACCCAACGATTGATGTCGATATATGCACCCTAGTTTTATTTTATACAAAAATAATAAATTGAATCATTTCATCATGATCTAAGAATTGATTAAGCATGGTTGACATATAGTTGTTGTACCAATTCAATATCATTAAAATAAAAAAAAAATGATCTGGATGAAATTAAAGACTTTAAATTTATTTATTCTCTGTATTATAATCTGCCTGACAACTTTAGCTTCAACTAACTTTTTAATTGAGTCTATCCTGATCCAACCATCCTCTGGAAGTTCTAATTTCGAAATCGAAATTATTGATTACGCAACTGGAGGGGATGTGAATAAAAATTCCAGAATATTTAGCTTCATGCCTAAAAATAATTTAACCAACCAGATTATCAGCAAATCTAAAAATGGAACACCTCTAATTACGATGGGTAGTGGGGAACCCAAAGTAATGATAATTGCTGGAGTTCATGGCGAAGAGTTACCCTCTCAAATCGCAGCTATAATGCTTATCAATAATCTTAAAGATAAAAAACTGAAAGGAACAGTTTACATAATACCATTCACCATACCTGCCGCCACAGAACTTTGTACCAGAGATTACTGTGGGATAGACCCCAACCGAGCTGCTGAAACCCCTGGAACACCTACATGGGTTCTTTTGAACTTTGCACTCACCCATAAAATTAAATATGCAGCAGATTTTCACTCCACACAACCAGGAGGAAATCCTGGTAAAAAAGTGGTGATGAGCTCTAAAGACATCTTATATGAAAGTTTTTCAATTGCAGATTTCATGAGCAGGGAAACAGGGTCTGAAATAACTTGCCATTCTGTAAATCCAGGGGCTTTAAAAAACGTTTTTAATTCTAATGGAATTCCTTCTGTTTCGGCAGAAGTCATCTCCTGTCATGGAGAAGCTGATTTAAAGAGTATAAATGAGTCCTACGAACAGATGATTTCTTTTTTGAAATACTCTGGAATCCTCTAATTAAATTGAATCTTGACGAAGTTACCTTGAAGATTATTTAAACCCCCCCCACCCCCTTTTATCATTCAATTAGAATAAACGGAAGTTTAAAGTTCATAAATTGTGATTTCACTTAAAAAATTCTTTATCATCATTTTTTACAATAAACAGCAATAAAGACAAATATTTATTGCCAGTATTAGTTGACCCAGCGAAATACAATCAAATCATCAAATAAAATAAATAAGATTAACCACATAAATATCCATCTAGTTTATGAAAAATAGGTTCTAGGGATTTTATGAATAAAGAGAAGAGATTGTTAATTTTATCCTTTATTGTGATTATTGGCGTTTCATTCTTTGTTTATTATGATATTACTAAACCAACCCCTACCTGGATTAAGACTTATGGTAGTTCAGACAATGAAACTGGGTACATGGTTATTAATGCAATTAAAAATGGTTACATTGCCCTGGGTTCACGAGAAATATCTTCTGATACTGAAGTATACTTGATGGATCTCAATACTTTAGGGGTGACCTCCAGACAAAACACTTTCGGAGGTAATGGTAATGATTATGGTTACTCCCTACGTCGAGCACTCTCTGGTGGTTATATTCTTATAGGTAAAACCAATTCTTATGGTCTTGGAAATTATGATGCATGGTTTGTTAAGGTTAATGAGGATATGAAACCTGCATACAATGTAACTTATGGTGGGGCTGGAAACGATGCTGTTTACTCTTTTAAAGAAACAAAAGACAGCCGATACATACTTGCAGGCAATACAACATCCTTTGGTTCCGGTTCAAGTGATGTTTATCTCTTAAAAGTTGATCCAAACGGCCAGATGCAATGGCAACAAGTATTCGGAGGTTCTGGGGAAGAATGGGGTAAATCCGTTCTGCAGTCCCAAAATGCTAACTACTGGATATTAGGTTCAACAAATTCTTATGGATCGGGAGGATATGATTTTTATCTGGTCGAAACCAACCCTGAAGGTTCACTTATAATGAACAAGACCTTTGGTGGAATTGGAGATGATTATGGGGACTCCATTGTGGAAAACGTAGACGGAAGCTTTCTTTTAACTGGATCAACCAATTCTATAGGTTCCGGGCAATTTGATGCACTTATAATTAAAACTGATCAGTTTGGTAATGAAATCTGGAATAAAACCTTTGGGGGAGAAAAAGATGATATAGTAACCTTTTCTCGTGAAACAGCAGACCATGGCTACCTCATAATAGGAAATACCAATTCTTTTGGCTCAGGCAAGATAGATATGTTCGTGATGAAAACAGACAGAAGTGGGAATATAGAATGGAACAAAACTTTTGGGGGTTATGGGGACGACTATGCATCTTTCATACTTGAAACAGCAGATAATGGTTACCTATTAATCGGAACAACCACTTCAACTGCTAATGGTTTTAAATCTATTATCCTGGTTAAGATGGATTCAAACGGCACTGTAAGCTTATGAATTGGAAGAGATTTAGTGAGAATGGGACTATATAGATAGAATGGAACTATATAATTTTAAAAGAATTTAGGTACAAATTAAGGCAAATAATCTAAAAAAAAGAATTTATAGGCTTTAAAAAGTTTCTGGTGGTAAATATGGATGAAACTGAAAGTAAACTCTATGAACAGATCTTCCCCATTACCCATCGTCTGAAAAAACTGGAGATGATTGTGGCGATAATTCTGCTAATAAACTCCCTTATATTTCTCATAATATTCTCTATCAGTGGTGGAGTGAATATTCTAAGTTTGGTATCAATTATTCTATTTGGTCTTGCTGTGGGGCTCCTATTCCAGCGATATATGGATATGCGCCTGGGAGGTACACTAACCTATGCCATAATGTTATATTATTCATTAGGGAATCTTTGGATATTGCCTCATTTTTTCGTAGTGAGCGCAATAGGAGTTCCAATTGGAATATTCTTTATGAGGAGAGGTTATCTAGGACATATATTATTTTACTTGCTGGGAGCCATAATATTACCTCTCAGTATATTGTCTTACTACATTTTCAGGATTTATGTACCTCCACTATCACTTGTGCCCATTGTTCAAAGCGCTGCAGGAATAATATACTTAGTAATGCCACTTATATTCCTTTACAACTTACTTAGAATTGAAAGAAAAAAAATCCCCCTAAACATAATCTATATGGCTGGTTTGTTACTTGCAGGTTGGGCCCTATGGGTCGTAATCCTGAATTATCTGGTCTGAAGGTGATAAAGTGCCAATATTAACCATAGTGGTGGAAGGAACGAGAGGAAAAAGTTCAGTCGTCAGATTTTTCCATAAATTCTTCTATGAAAACGGTTACAACACCTTAAGTCGTGAAACAGGTTTAGTGCCTATGATTTATTACAATGACCAGAAAATATTCGTTAAAAGGTCCGGTGAACTCCCATTCAACCTTTTAACCGAAGTGAAATTGATTAATGAACTCTATCCTGAGGAATGTGTTGATGTGGCAGTTTTTGAAAATAATGCAATACGCACTGAATACATGCGCAGTCTTAGCGATTACTTGAGAGCGGATGTGGTTATCATTACTACTATCACATTTGATCATATTCTTTCCCAGGGATTCACCATGGAAGAAACTGCAGAAACATTCATTAAATCAATACCACCCTATTCTCATATGATATTCTGGTCCAACCACCAATACGAATACGAATTATTTAAAAAAACCTGTGAAAACATGGGAATAAGTGATTGTGATATTTTACACAGCAAACTTGAAGACAGAGAGTTGGTTATTTATCAAGCACTTGAAAAGATTCTAAAAGAAAAAAACCTGCAAATACCAAGGGATATAAGCGAATTTACAACTCAATATGTATATGAATGTCCAATTGATGAGAAATGCCCTGTTGAAGTAAAATCTCTTCCAGATGAAATCTTTTCCAGCGACTTATCCCCCAGAACTTTTGTCGATATTGGACATATAAATGATCCCATTCACACCCATATTATTTTCCATCAAATTCTTGCTGAAAGAGAGATTGAAAATCATGAAATATATCTTTTATTCAATTTCAGGGAGGACCGTTTAGAGAGAATCCCCTTATTTATCGAAGGATTCCTACCCCTAGTCCAGGACCATATCTCTGGAATAATAATTCATTCCACAAATGTGGCTTTTACTCCAGATTATCTTATCGGATACATTAAAAAAAATCTTAAGACTGATAAAAAAATTAAATTTCATAAATTCAACGATTTTAAGGAATTTATTGGGGACGTTGTACCTCAGCTTCCCCCCAATAGCTACATAGTTATGGTGGCTAACACTGCCGATAAATTTGGATATGAACTCATTGACCGTTTAAATCTTTTCAGAGATTCATATCCCATACTAAACCATATTAACCTCTTTGAACTTAGATACAGTAAAAAACCAGAAGAGTTGTACTGATACTACTCCCAAATCACTATCACTAGAAAAATAGTTATTTATTATCCAAAAAAGAAATTTTAGTTCAATAAATAGATTCCCCATGAGCCACTGCAACAATAGCTGGGAAATCTACAACCTCCAAACGATATAATGCCTCCATACCTTCTTCAGGGAATGCAGCCACTTCTGATGATATCATTTTACTGGTTAGAAGTGCAGCGGCTGGTGGTGTGACTAAGAATACAGATTTATATTTTTTAAGTGCCTTTATGGTTTCATCAGTCAATGCACCCTTCCCTATGTGCATCTTAACTCCAGCCTTTGATAGAGGAGGGATACTGTTTTCTATTTCAGTTTTGTTACTGCTGGTTGGTGCTATGCCTGCCGGACTTACTGCAGTGTGCATAATCACCGCCCCCTTCAGGTCAATGGGACTAGTGCCTTCCTTTATAAGCTTCACCAGACGTGGGAGTGCGGCGTCCCTACCAGTGAAGACAGTACCACCGAGAATTAAACGGTCCCCTACTTTTAGATCCACAATATCTGAATCTTTTAGGGGGGTTTTGAATTCTTTGACATGCTTCATGAACTGATCCCTATTTTTTACTTGAATCCTTTAATTGATATGTAGAATGAAAGGTCTTGAATTGATTCCATATGTAGCATCTCTTTAGATTATTGGTAAGTATGGAAGTGTTCTTGTTACTGTGACTATTGAATTTCCACCAGATCTCTTAAAAATGCTTCAATATGCTCTAATTTCAGGTGAGGCATTACAATTATTCGGATAGCCTTGGGATAGGATGCCATGGATACTGCCCAACCTTTATCTTCAAGTTTTCTGGCAATTTCTTCCACAGGAATTCTTTTGGAACGGAAAGCCACTATGTTCAGTTCAGGACGGGTTACCAGATCAAAACCTGCTTTTTCCACACCTTCCGCGAGAATGGATGTGATTTCCATACACTGCTTGGAAACTTCCTGGTATCCCTCCCTACCCAGGTGCTTCAAAAGAGCCCAGGTAGCAGCGGTGGCTGCCCCGGTGCGGGTTCCCACTACAGTGGACTGTAAATCTTCAGTGAGGTAAGGTGTTTCAATGGCCATAACCTCCAGGTATTTGCGTTCTCTGAAAAGAATGCCCCCGGTGGGTATGGGGGCAAGGCCCATCTTATGAGGATCAATGGTTATTGATGAAACCCCTGGAAGTTTAAAATCAAATTCAGGAAGATCATAACCCGCTTCTTTCAAAAAGGGGATGCTGTAACCTCCGAAAGCTGCATCCACATGCAAGTATATATCTTTTTCCAGACAGATTCTGGAAAGTTCTTCTATGGGGTCTATTTTCCCCAGTTCGGTGGTTCCAGCCACTCCCACTATAGCCACTGTATTCTCTGAAATTAAATCTTCCACTGATGAAAGATCCATCCGGTATTCTGAATCTAGATCTGCCATCTTCAAATCAAGTTTCAGCATCTCCGCAGCTTTTTTAAATGAGAAATGAGCAGATGCAGGGACTATGATTTCAGGGTCCTTTATCCCTGCTAGATTACGGGCTGATCGCATGGCCATGAGGTTAGCTTCAGTACCGCCCGTTATTATATGACCATAAACATCTCTTTTACCCATTAATTCGCCCAGAATAGCGATTACTTCATCCTCAAGTGCCTTGGTTCCTGGGAAAAGTCCAGGGTCTCCCAGGTTGGACTCTAAGAACATGGAATATGCTTTGACTCCCACTGGATCAGGGCAGGTGCACATTGATCCTAATATTCTGCCGGAACGGTGGGTGAGGTCCTTTTCTTTATATTTCCGGAGCATCTGGTATATTTGCTCTTTTGGTATTCCCTTGTCTTCCATTTCCATCCCATAAAAAATAAGTACAACTTTTAAAAAAAAAAATAGATGGTTTCAAAATGAAAAAACGTGGAGTTATTATTATTCCTGCATTAACTTACGTGCAGCTTTTAACAGAAGTTTTTGCTCCACTCGAGCCACAGTTTCTCGCACTGTGGCCACAGCGTCAGTGTTAGCTGATACTGAGGTGATTCCCAGTTCTACCAGTTTTTCCACTATGGCTGGTATGCTTCCTGCCTGTCCGCAGATACTGGTTTTAACTCCGGCCTTGTTACACTCCACTATAACTCTTTCTATGAGTTTCAAGACTGCGGGGTGGCTTTCTGTGTAAAGATCTGCCACTTTTTCATTGTTCCTGTCTATGGCCAGAGTGTACTGGGTGAGGTCGTTGGTTCCGAAGCTTACAAAGTCCAGTCCTTCAGCTATGAAGTCTTCAATGGTCATGGCTGCAGCTGGTGTTTCCACCATGATTCCGAATTCAATGTTTTTCTGGGGTTTGAGTCCGGCTTGTCTTGCGATTTTCTTGGCTTCCTTGAGTTCATCCGGGTGCTGTACCAGGGGCAGCATGATTCCGATATTGGTGTATCCCTGTTCATGGAGTTTTTTTATGGCTTTGAATTCTGCCAGTAAGATTTCTGGTTCGTCCAGTTCCCGGCGTATTCCCCTCCAACCCAGCATGGGGTTGTGTTCATGGGGTTCACCTTCTCCACCTTCAAGGGATTTGAATTCATCTGTAGGTGCATCCAGTGTCCGGTACCATACCGGTTTGGGGTAGAAACTGTCTGCCACTTTGAGGATGTTTTCCACCAGTACCCGGACCAGTTCTGCTTCGTTTCCTTCCTGTATATACTTTTTAGGGTGCACACCTGTAGTTAGCATCATGTGTTCTGTTCTGAGAAGCCCTACACCATCTGCTCCGGTTGCTGCAGCTTTTTTTGCAGCTTCAGCCATGCTCACGTTTACTTTAACCTCGGTTACTGTGAGTGGTGCCTGTAGAACAACCTGGGGTTCTTCAATGGTTTCTTCTCTTTTCTTGGTTTCCACCAGTTTACCTTCCAAAACCATTCCTTTGTTTCCATCCAGGGTTACCTGACTGTTTTCGGGTAGGATGGATGTGGCGTCTCCTGTTCCCACCACACAGGGTATTCCCAGTTCTCGGGATACAATGGCTGCATGGCAGGTTACCCCACCTTCATCGGTGATGATTCCATTGGCTCGTTTCATGGCAGGTACCATGTCTGGAGTGGTCATCACAGTGACCAGAATGTCTCCTTCCTGGACTTTGTCCAGTTCATCAGTGCTGTTTATGATCTTAACTGTTCCAGCTGCCATTCCAGGGCTGGCTCCTAATCCTTTGGTGATTACAGTCCTTTCACCTTCTTCAATGCCTGTCGCCTCTTCAGTGCCCATATCAAGGGTGGTTACTGGTCTGGACTGTAACATGAATATTTTACCATTTTCAATGGCCCACTCTGTATCCTGGGGGAACTGGTAGTGTTCCTGTATTTTTTTCCCTAGATCAACCAGTTGGGCTAGTTCCATCTCATCTAAGACTTGTTTATTTTTAAGATCCTCAGGCACAGGGACTTGCACCGTCTGCCCATCTTGAGATTTCTTCTGGAACATGGTTTTTTTCTCACTGATCTGTTTTTCCAGAATGGCTCCAGTGGCTTTATCCATCCAGTAGGTGTCAGGTGTTACAGTTCCAGATACCACTCCTTCTCCTAAGCCCCATGCTGCTTCAATAAGGATTTTTTCCTCTCCAGTGGAGGGATGTACTGTGAACATTACACCTGCTTTCTCAGCTTCCACCATCTCCTGCACTACTACTGCTATGTATACTTTGGAGTGGTCGAAGTTATTTTCTTCTCGATAGAATATTGCTCTAGCACCAAAAAGGGAAGCCCAACATTTTCTGACGTATTTGATCATATCTTCAGGACCTTTCACATTGAGATAGGTGTCCTGCTGGCCAGCGAATGATGCTTCAGGCAAGTCCTCTGCTGTGGCTGATGATCTTACAGCTACAAAAGCGTTTTCTTTACCTATGCGGTGGCATAGCGCGTTGTATGCTTCAATAATGAGGCTGCTGATTTCATCAGGTATGGGAGTTTCATTGATGATTTTTTTAATTGTCTTTGCAGATTGCTGAAGTTCTTTGTTGTTGTTAACATCCAGTGCATCAAGAATGTCCATTATTTCCTGGGTGATTCCAGTTTCATCCATGAACCTCTGATAGGTGGCAGATGTTATCACAAATCCCGGGGGGACTGGTATTCCAGCTTGGGTCAGTTCTCCCAGGTTTGCTCCTTTTCCTCCTGCTATGTCCACATCTTCCTTTTTTAGCTCCTCGAAAAATTTGACATACTCCATGCTTCACACCACTTAGGATTTATTCAGAATTGATTTTTAAAACAACTTACATTGTATTGTTGTAATTCTGCCCTTATTTGACTAATTCTGCACCTTGGTCAATCACTATTCTGCAAGGTACTGGGAACTTCATAGCAGCTCTTCTGAGAGCCTCTTTAGCATCGATGAAATTCTTTTTGTTGGTTCTGATGGTTAATACTCTCTGATTAGCTTTCACCAGGGCTACTGAGCTGACCGGTTTACCAAAAGCTTTTCTCATACCATCCTGCACACGGTCGGCACCAGCACCAGTGGCCATGGGGTTTTCCCGGACAATATGGTGAGGATAGACCCTTATCTTCAAGTGATATCCCATCCTACCTGATTTTCGCTGCATGTACCTGTTAGTGGCTATCCTGGCGGCTTCCAGGGCATTGTGAGATAGTTGGGCTTTTTCTTTAAGAGCCAAGCTCACAGTTAAAGGGAATTCTGCTGAGAGGTTTCCCATGTCATATTGAACAATTCTGGAACCAGGAATTTTGCGTATGTAATCTTTTCTAGTGTATGCTCTTACCATCTAATATTCCTCCATGTTATAAATGTTATTTAAAGCTTAAACGTGAATATAAAAGCTATAAACCTCAAATTTTCTACCTAAAGGATAAATGCGATATGAAGTTTGCAAGGTAGAAATCAATAGTACAATTAGTTTGGAGAATTATAATATATAAAATGATCAATAGAACTTAAATAAAACTATGATGCCTATGAAAAATTTTGAAGCAATGGTGTATTAATAAATTAGTTATATCCAAATTTATATTCAACTTGGATCTCCCTGGAATTAAAAATTGAGATACTAATTAATTGAAAGTTATATAACATTGCTTTATACTTAGGAAGGTAGAAAAAACATGAAGATCGCGGTAACTGGGAAAGGTGGTGTGGGTAAAACCACACTGGCCGGTACTCTGGCTGTTATTTTATCAAAGAATTATAAAGTATATGCCATTGATGCTGATCCGGATATGAATTTAGCAGGGAGTCTGGGTATTCACCAGAATATTACCCCTATATCCAAAATGAAAGATTTAATTAAGGAAAGAACCGGTGCAAAACCAGGATCATCATTCGGTGAGGTCTTTAAGATTAATCCCACCATATCCGACCTTCCAGAGTCTCTTTCAACAGACTATGACCCTGAAGGTAATTTGAAGATCCTGGTTATGGGTACTGTGGATAAAGGTGGAGATGGATGTGTGTGCCCGGCATCGGTGATGTTGAAGGCCATTTTAAAAAATTTAATCGTTAAAAAAGATGAAATGGTTATTTTAGACATGGAAGCAGGTATAGAACATTTGGGTCGGCGTACTGCCGAAGCAGTGGATGTTATGATCATTGTTGCTGAGCCTGGGCTCAAATCTTTGGAAACTGCCAGTCGTATTAAGAAGCTGGCCTCTGATATAGGTATTAAGAATGTGGTTGCTGTAATCAACAAGGTCTCCAGTGATGTGGAAGAAAAATTTGTGACTGATAAACTGGCAGAAATGGGTGTTGACGTTTTAGGCAGTATTCCACGGGATGATATGGTTGTAATGGCTGATATGGAAGGTCTTCCATTGGTTGATTACCCTGATTCGGCTGCTTTTACTTCCATCAACAAAATTGCAGAAAATATTTTGAATTATGGCTCCTCAATTAATCAGGGAGTATGAGGCTATGAAAATTAAAGCCACCATCACTTTCCATTATCATGATGAAAACCAAGCAAAAATTGCTTATGAATCCTTAGAGCCAGAGAACGTTGGTTTTTTAAAATCATACCAGGATCATGATTCTCTGGTTTCGAAATTAGAAGGAGAATCCCTTAAGACCATCCTATCCACTGCTGATGATCTTATATTTTCCGAGATGTTGGTTGAAAAAGTATTAGAACTTCAAAACAGACAGAAGGATGTTTAAAAAATGAAATTCACATTAGAAGGAGAAGTTTTACTAAGCAAAGAGGCTGATGAAGCTTTAGATGATATTGCTGGCTTTGTTGAAGAGGCTAACCAGGAGCTATTTCTTAAGGGAGTGCCCCATGACCAGAAGGATGATGCTTCCCGTATTGTGGAGTGGAATCTTTCTGGTAACAGACTCCAACTCCAGATAGTCTCCGGTAGAAGAGGCAGAGCTCATGACGCGCTACTACGGATTAAAAAACCTTTAACTCATCTATTAGGGCCTGAATACCACATTGGTGTTCGTAAAATCACTGTAAACCAGTATATTATTGAAATCCCCTCTCCTGAGATGGTTGATGTTGACCATATGCCGTATGTGGATGAAACCTCATTTGAAGATGGGAAAATGGTTATAAAATTCCAGAAACTGGAAGAAGGAGATCTCAGAAAGCATGTGGTGGACCGGGTTGTTAAACAGGTGCTGGCTGAAACCGAAAATATCCTAGAAGAATCAGATGAAAATGCCGATGATATTTTAACACGACAGGTTACCAAGATAGAACCCGGAACCATCGTTGGGCGCAGCCAGAAGTTTTCAGTGTTTTTTGAAGGTGATCCTACTGAGGAAGCAGCTAAACAGGGTTGGGTGAAGAAATTCCCTGGTAAAGGACAGTGGTTCTACGGACCCAAATTCATTGCCCTGCAACGAGCCATAGAAGATATATTTATGGATGCCTTGGTGGAAAAACTGGAATTCTATGAATGCATGTGGCCCAAACTTATCCCCATCCCTGTGATGAATAAAATGCGTTACCTGGAAGGACTCCCTGAGGGGATGTACTACTGCAGTGCACCCCGTCGTGACCCTGAGGTATTTAAGAAATTCAAGAACGAGCTTTTAATAAAAAAAGAAGTTCCAATAGAGCGTTTGAAGGATGGTTTGAAGGATCCTTCCTATGTTCTGGCACCAGCTCAGTGTGAACCGTTCTATGAGTTCTTCAGCCACGAAGTTCTCGATGAAAAGGACTTACCCATAAAACTCTTTGATAAAAGCGGATGGACCTATCGCTGGGAAGCTGGGGGAGCTAAAGGCCTGGATCGTGTGCATGAATTTCAGCGCATTGAACTGGTATGGTTAGGAATGCCAGAGCAGGTAGAGGAGATTCGTGATGCTACCTTAGAAATATCCCAAAAACTGGCTAACCAGATGGAACTGGAGTGGTACACCGAGATAGGTGATGACCCCTTCTATCTGGAAGGTAGGAAGGTGGAAGAACGGGGCATAGAATTCCCTGATGTTCCTAAATATGAGATGCGAGTAGTGGTGCCAGGTGCAGATAAAGGAGTGGCCGCAGTTTCTGCCAATGTACACGGGACCCATTTCACGGAAGGTTTCTCAATTAAAGAAACCCATAATCACACCTTATGGACTGGTTGCACAGGAATTGGTATAACCAGATGGCTGTTCGGTTTCCTAGCCCAAAAAGGTTTTGATAAAACAAACTGGCCTGATATAGTAAGAGATAGAGTGAAAACTACACCCACACCTAAGGTTTTAACCTGGCCATGAACAAAGGAATAATGGGATTAAAAAGAATTGCTGTAAGAAGAATTAGTTTGATTTAAATGGCTTTTATTTAAAACAACTAATTTATTTTTATTTTTATTTATTTTATCATTGTTTTTATCCTTCTTGGATTATTTTATTCTTGATTAAATCTTCAAATTAAATAAAGAAAAAAACTGTTTAAAAAAAAGGTTTAAAAAATGTAAAGGAATATTTTTAAGAAGAAAAAGAAAAAATAGAAGGTAAAAAAAGTTTTATTCTTTACCTTCATCTTCAGGTAGTTTCTCTGGAACTTCTTCAGTAGAAACCTCCTCAGCAGAGATTTCCTCAGTAGCTAATTCTTCAGTAGAAACATCTTCTGCAGAGACTACTTCATTAGCGGTTTTTTCTGTAGAAACTTCTTCTGCAGGAGATTCTTCTGTAGACTCTTGTACTTCATCTTTCTTAACAAATGAGTCCACAAATTCTACAGTAGTAATGTCCATGTTATCCTGGATGTCCCGTGCTATGCGGAATCGGGCCATGGTCACGTCCATGTAAGGGCGCTGGTCGAATTTAGCCATTTCATCCATGGCAATAACCACTTTATCATCGTCAATTTCGATTTTATGCTTTTCAGAGTCCAGGTTAGGGTTAGGGTAGTGCAGGTCAATTAAGCTTTTGACTTTTTCTGTGTCATCTTCAATGATCTCAACCACTTTAATCTGGTACTCCAGGTTTTTACCAGCCAGTTCGTGGTTAAAGTCAAGTCTAACTCGCCCCCCACTGACACTGCGTACTATACCTGTGTTTCCTTGGGAGGTTATAGCCATTCCTACCTGTGGTTTTATACCCTGCTTTTTGAATTCAGACATGGGAACTAACTGCATTAGTTTAGGGTCGCGTGCACCGAATGCTTCTTCTGGGGGTAATTCTATGGTTTTTTCTTCACCTGCTTCCATATCCACCAGTGCATTTTCCATGCCTTTGAGTAAATGACCACCACCTACAATTACTGAGATGGGTCCGTAAGTTTTCTTGTCTGAATGTATTCCTTTTTCCTCTGCTAATTCTTCATTGGTTGTGTCAAAGATATCACCGGTTTCAATAATCTTTCCAGTGTATTCAAGCTTTATAAAGTCTCCATTCTTCACTGGCATATCTCTAGCCTCCTATGTGGTATTCTCTTTTTAAATTCTCTTAGAACTTCTTTATTTTTATAGTTTAATATGCGTATGGTTGAGGGATAATGTTCAATGTACCTTGAAAGATCATCCCCAGCAACTCTTACCTCCAATGAGGATAAAACCCTCTGACGATGGTGTCTGCTGAATCCCCGGGCAATACATTCCTCAACCTCCATAATGGTTTTAAAGGGTCTTTTTTGGATTATGTTATCAATGGTTCGCTCATCAATAATACTCAGAGATTTAAGATCAGGCACTGATGTATTGTTAGCCGTCTGAATAATTCCTTCTACATCCCTAATTTGGTTAAGGGGTGCTCTACCCCCATCCATTTCTCTTTCCAATACTTCAATAGTTTCATCGGGTAACATGTCCTTTGCAGATTCTAAAACACCTGAAACAACAGCTTCCCGGATTATAGTTCCACTAATTCCTTCCAGGCGAGGTACAAAGATGAATTTGTTCTGGAAGTTGAATCCTATTTTAGTGAGGGATTTTGAGAGTGATACAATAACGTAGTTATCCTCATTCAGTTTTCCCTTTAGTAGGACATTTCCAGTTTCCATGTCAACCATGCGGTAGGGTTTAGGAGCTACTCCCACTCCTTTCCCTATTTTTTCCAGTAGAACTTCAAATTCAGGATCTTTTTTGTATCCCCTGGGAATATAATCAGCATCCAATGCTTGGAACATACGAGCCAAACATATTGAGTACTGTCCAGAACCCATCACACCCATGGGCGGTCCTTCAACCACCACATCAGCACCAACAGCTATGGCTGCCTCTGCCCGAGCCTGGCGAGTCATTATATAAGGAATTCCCCGGCCACTGCGTTCAAATGGTCCTGGAACCACAGCAACAAATAGTCCATCTGGAACGGCCTTTTTAGCCTCTATAAGGCAATGAAGATGACCTTTATGTAGCGGGTTGTATTCTGTAAAATCCGACAGTATTTTAACATCAGATGTGGGTTCTTTAAACTGAGGTCTCACTCGTAAATCTTCCAGGAATGTTTTTTTATCCCGGACGATGATAGTTTTAACCAAACTTTCTACAGAAGACACCAAAAAACCACCCTGTTAATCTTATGAATAAAGATTTGATTTTGCCAATAGTTCTACAGAAGACTGCGACCCTACTATTTTTATGGTCATATTATGGTCATCAAAGTTATATGATTATGCTTACAGAGTGATAATAGACCTGTCAGTTTATTCTAACGGACTGATTTTAGTCAAGGCTTGACAGGCTTTTTCGATGAACAGGCTTCTTTGAAGTGTGAGTATTATGAAAATGGTGGATTTGTGCATATCCAACTGTAAACTGGATTTAGATTATAAGAATTTTTTCTTAGGCATAAATGAGGGTAAGATTGTTTCTATAAAAAAATCACCCATCTCTGCAGATGAAGTTATCAATGCAAAAGGTAATATTGTGCTTCCAGGTTTAATTGATTGCCATGTGCATTTCAGGGATCCGGGACTCACCTTTAAAGAAGATTTTTATACAGGGAGCGCTGCAGCAGCAGCTGGAGGTTTCACCACTGTACTGGACATGCCAAATACTATTCCCCCCACAAATACTCCAAAAGCGTATAAAGAAAAACTTAAGATCGCAGATAATAAAAGTTTAGTGGACTTTGGTCTCCATGCAGGTGTTGGTGATCTTTCCTGTATTGAAGAGCTTGCAGAATTAAGGCCTGCATCTTTTAAAATCTTTATGGATCTTTCAGACCATGACAGTTTAATGGAGGCTTTCAATAAGATAAAGATGGTGGCTCCTGATAACCTTATATCCTTGCATGCTGAGGATGGTGCAGTGGTTAGAAGATGCACAGATTTAATGGAGAAAAAAGGGTCTGATCCAGAATTATATGCACAGGCCCGCCCACCACAAGCTGAAATTGAAGCGGTTGGAAAAGCCCTTATACTGGCTAGAAAATTCCAGCAAAAGATACATTTTTGCCATGTGAGTACCAAGAAATCACTTGAACTGATTAATAGGGCTCAAAATAACGGTTTAAAAGTGACCTCAGAGATCACTCCACATCACCTTTTCCTGAATTCCAGTTACCTTAAAGAGTTTGGGAACCAGGCCAAAACTAATCCGCCCCTACGTGATGAGGAAAACAGGCTGGATATTAATTATTTAGATAAGATTGATATTATTGGTACAGATCACGCTCCTCACACCCTGGAAGAGAAAAGTGAAAATGTTTGGAAGGCTCCTCCAGGCGTTCCAGGTATTGAAGTCATTCTTTCCCTACTTTTAACTCAGTTAAACCAGGGAAAGATAGATTTTAGGGATATTAAGAGATTGTTATGTGAAAACCCTGCTAAAATCTTCAATATTCCCTATAAAGGTTTCATAGCTCAAGGGATGGATGCGGATCTGGTTTTAGTTGATCTGAAAAAAGAGAGTATTATAGAGCCTGAAAATTTCAATTCTAAAGCAAAATATACTCCATTTGAAGGTTTCCAAGTTACCGGGATGCCAGTTATGACTTTGGTACGTGGCCGGAAAGTAATGGAAGATGGGGAAATCCTAGAAAATAAGGGTAAACATATTTATTCTTCTTATAATCTTTAATCATCTTGAAAAATTCATTTAATATTTCAAAAAATAAAATAAAACGAGAAAATGATAATTATATCATTATCTCCTTATTTTTAATCCTATTCCACTAATCACTATTAGAATAGCCATTAAAAGTAGTGGTAATGGTGTTCCTGTTGGTTGCATGCCCACGGTTTTCGGTGAGGGTGATGGTTCTGCTCGGACATAGATGGCTGCAGTTGCATTTCTAGGACCGAGTATGGGATCCCATGATGCAGTATACACGTGTGCATGGTTTTCTATAGGTCCTAACTTTTCAACACCCACGGTTATTACCAGTTGGGCTATAGTGTTTGCAGGTAGGTTTCCAATATTCCATATGCCAGTGGCAGGATTATATGATCCATAATTGGCTGTAGATGATATGTAAACAATTCCTGCAGGGAGTTTGTCAACCACATAAACATCTATAGCTGTGTCTGGACCCCAGTTCTGCACTATGATTGTGAAGTAAATGATTTCATGCAGGTAAGGCTGGGGATTACTTACGGTTTTTTCGATAGTGACATGTGAAGTTTGTATATTGTTGAAAACCCAAGCTGTTTTTCTTCCATCAGGATCTGTTGGTGATGAGGTTCCAGCTGTGTTGTTGATTCCTTCAGTAGCATTAGTCATTACCGTACCGTTGATCCAGATGGTTACGTTCTGTCCTGGAGCCAACCTTTCAATTATTGGAGTTATAAGAAGTGGGTTTGTATAAGCGGTCCATGGTATTCCAGTTGATGTAGAGTAATAAGTGTTATCAAGTATACTCGGCGTGTAATTGTCATCAAAGTTAACATTTAAGGCATCTGATGGTCCTTGATTGGTTATTACAATTGTGTAATGTATTGGGTAACCTCTTACTATGTTGTTTACATCGGATCCTTCGGTTACAGAAGTTTTTGTTATATTCAATCTAGCAACCGTATCCACAACATTAGACACAGTATTAGAAGTCACATTAAACGGACTAGTACTACTATCAGCAGTCGCATTATTCAACAACACAGTACCATTAGGCGCAGAAGCATTCACAGTACCATTAATCATAACCATGAACACCTGACCCACACCCATAGGACCACCAATCAAACCAGTAACATCCAAAACCAACGGAG